>JANMDF010000003.1:0-3635 GCA_031376145.1 Alphaproteobacteria bacterium | reverse complement strand
TCTGACAGGGGGTGAGGGGGTTTTTGGACATCTACCCAACCACCCTCGTACATCTTCCACAGAGTACAGGATGTTTTGCATCCTGCCCCACTTCTGGTGTGACTTTCCAGCAGCGCTGGCATTTTTCACCGGAAGCCAGGGTGAAGGTCACGGTAATATCCTCTGCACCTTCCGCAAAATCCAAGGTTACACCGGAGGTGATGCACAATTCGGCCAGATCAATACCGGTTATCACCGCACGATCACTGGCGGGCAGGGTTACTTTTGGCGATGCCTGCAGGCTGGCACCAATGGTTTTATCGGCGCGGGCGGCTTCCAGTGTGACGTTGACGGCGCGGCGAATGTCGCGCAACCGTTCCCAACGGCTTTCAATGCCAGGCTGCCGCCAGACAACCGGGAGATCGGGCGAAGTGCGTAAATGCACACTTTCAGCATCACCGTCTGTGCGCCCTGCCTGCCAGGCTTCTTCGGCGGTAAAGCACAGCACTGGGCTTAGCCAATATGTTAGCCATTCAAATAAAACCTGCAGTACCGTGCGGCAGGCGCGGCGCTTTGGATCATCGGCGGCATCGCAATAGAGACTATCTTTGCGGATATCAAAGTAGAATGCCGACAGATCCCCCGCACAGAAGGCGTGCAATTCATGGTAAAACGCACTGAAAGCATAAGTGGTGGCACAGGCGCGGTAATGTTCGGCAAGGCCGTGTACACGGTGCAGAATATATTGCTCCAGTGCGGGCATGTCAGCATGGGGAACGGCTTCAGTCGGGCTATAGCCATGCAGACCACCCAGAATATACCGCAAGGTATTGCGTAACCGCCGGTATAGATCGGCGTTCTGCTCCAGAATATTCTTACCAATGCGCAGATCTTCGTAATAATCGGCACCCACCACCCACAGACGGAGGATATCCGCGCCGTATTTACTGATGACTTCCTGCGGGGCGGTGACATTGCCCAGGGACTTGGACATCTTGCGCCCCTGCTCATCGAGGCAGAAACCATGGGTGAGCACGGCTTTATACGGTGCACGGCCACGCGTGCCAACCGATTCCAGCAGGGAGGATTGGAACCAGCCACGATGCTGGTCTGAACCCTCCAGATACAGATCAGCAGGCGATTGCAGATTGCGGCTTGGGTCTTCCAACACAAAGCTGTGCGTGGAACCACTGTCAAACCACACATCCAGAATATCACTGACTTTCTCATAGTGTTTTGCATCAGCAGCATACGGCGTATCGGCAAGCAGTTCATTGATGTTGAGCGTATACCAGTAATCCGCGCCATGTGCCTCTACACCAGCGGCAATACGGGCATTAATGGCTGCATCTCTTAGTGGTTGGTTCGTACGGCTATCGACCAGCACCATAATCGGTACGCCCCAGGCGCGCTGGCGTGAGACACACCAGTCTGGCCGCCCTTCCACCATGGCACGAATACGGTTTTTCCCCTGTGGCGGGTAAAACGTGGTATGCTCAATGGCCGTTAATGCCTTGGTACGGATGGGGTGTTGCTCCTTATCCAGACCAATAAACCATTGCGGCGTTGCCAGGTAGATCAGGGGTTTTTTCGAACGCCAGGAATGCGGATAGGAATGGGTGAAGGTACCGCTGTACAGCAGGGCATTATTTTCGCGTAGTTTGTCCAGAATGGCCTGGGTGGTGGTATCTTTAAAGATGTGCATGCCGGCAAAGTCTGGCACGGTGTCTTTGTAGGTGCCGTCTTTGTTGAGGATTTGCGGGAAGTCATAACGGGTTTCAAATTGCTGCTTAGCCAGCAAGAAATCATCCTCGCCATGCGCGGGGGCAATGTGGACAAAGCCGGTGCCGTCCGTATCTGTTACGAAATCGGCGGGGTGTAGTTTTCTAAGCTGTCCATCAGCGTTAGCATGTGACAAGGCATGTTTAAGAAAAATCCTACGCACGTCAATTTCTTGAAAATTTATATTACGCTTCTCAAAAGAATAATTTTCTTCGGAAATTTGTAACTTTTGCATTGTCTGTACGACAAGATTTTGCGCGATAAGAAAACGCTCACCTTTTACGTTAATCAGCGCATAAGGAATTGCCGGATTAAATGCAACTGCTGCATTGGCAGGCAGTGTCCAAGGTGTTGTTGTCCAAATCAGAAGACTAACATCATTATTCAACCAGTTAAAACTATAATCTATAGGCGCATTCCAAGCTAAGCCAACAGAAGCAGCATCTGGTTTAGCAAATATACCTAATTTAAACTTAACATAAACCTCCGTACTCACCTTATCCTGATATTCCACCTCGGCTTCGGCCAGCGCGGTCTGTTCCACCACTGACCACATCACCGGTTTAAAGCCTTGATACAGCGTATCGTTCATCAGGAATTGATGCAGTTCGCGGACAATCTGGGCTTCGGCGGCATGGGTCATGGTAGTATACGGCTGCTGCCAGTTGCCATCAATCCCTAAGCGTTTAAATTCCTCTTTCTGAATTTCCACCCATTTGGCAGCATACTGGCGGCACTGTTCGCGGAATTCCAGTACCGGCACATCGTCTTTATTTTTCTTGGATGCGCGGTATTCCTCTTCAATTTTCCATTCAATGGGCAGGCCGTGGCAATCCCAGCCAGGCACATACGACACCTGTTTGCCCGTTGAGCGTTGATAGCGGTTGATAATGTCTTTTAAAATTTTATTCAGCGCATGGCCGATATGCAAATTGCCGTTGGCATAGGGAGGGCCGTCATGCAGCACAAACTTTTCTGCGCCTATATGCAGGGTATGCAGTTTCTCATACAGGCCGATGCGTTCCCAGAAGGCCAGAATCTCTGGCTCTTTCTGCGGCAGATTGCCCCGCATGGCAAAATCGGTTTGTGGGAGAAAAACGGTGGTTTTGTAGTCGTGGGTCATGAATGTTTAGATAAGGTTGTTATTACAGCGATCCTGTCTTGTATCAATCAACGGTGACAAAGGGAATGTGAAAAACAGTGTTGGTTGCTGATGACACGTATGATAGGATCATGCGCGTAAAAAATATCCAAGCGTTGAACAAACTTATGGAAGAATTTGCTACCATCGCCCTGGCGGAACAGGATGCCTTTATGCGCTTTCAACTGCTTGCCAGCCGTGGCAGTCCTGCGGAGGCACTGCTGATACTGGATAGGCTGGATGCTGCGGATAATGCCACGTCATCATAAAGGCGACAGGAAAAGCCCCCATCATCCGCCTGGGCGAATGTGGGGGCTGTATGGAAAGAGTGGAGACTAGTGAGTTAGTAATTGACGGCGAGTAAGGACGACAGAGTCATCCATGCTGATAAAGTGCTTGGCATTTTCTCCGCAAAATTCTATTTTTATAAAGCCAGCCAAGAGATCGAGTCTCTTGGCTGCATCTATGCTAAGCATTTGCGTGATCTTCTCCGCTCCCTCCGATAATTCGACTCTCCAAATTCCGTCTCCCTCACGCGCATCGAGGGGGTCAAGGAATTCCATGGAGCTAACACGAACAACTTGAATAGACATGGCAAAAAAACCTCGTCAAAACTATAGGAAGCTCTGCAAAAGGTATGGCAAGAGCTGTGTAGAAGGGATAGAAGGTGGTTATGCAAATAACGATGAGGTACCGTATGAAAGCCAAGCCCCTTCGGGTGGAGAAATTTCTG
>JANMDF010000218.1:0-3615 GCA_031376145.1 Alphaproteobacteria bacterium | reverse complement strand
CCCCAGGGGGGAGAGGGCTTTCTTTTTTCTCCCTCTCCCTTTCAGGGAGAGGGCGGGGTGAGGGTTATTGTGCGTCATTATATCCATAAGGCATCAATACGCCATTCGGGTTGCGTTAGTCTTAACACTAAGACTAACGCTCCCGCGCCGCTTCATCAAAGCCTTTTATGATGGGGGACAATAAAAATTCAATCACGCGGCGCTCATCGGTCTTAACTTCCAGTGTTACGGCCATGCCAGGCTTTAAGTGTACGGTGTTTGCACCGGTTAATAATGTTTTTTCCGCCATGCTGGCATTAATCTTAAAGATTGGCCCCAGTTTCTCGTCTTGAATCGAATCATTGGAAATATGAGTTACCTTGGCATCCACGACACCGTAGCGGGTAAAAGGAAAGGCATCAATTTTCACTTCTGCGGTGTCATCTTCCTGCACCGAACCCCGATCCTGGTTTAACAGCATGGCCTCCACCTCTAAAGGCTCATCCGCGGGAACAATAAACATCAATTCCTGAGCAGGATTGACCACGGCGTTAACTGTAGTGACGGCAAGTGCCTGCACAAAACCATCAATGGGGGATTCAAGGCGACGCTGTCCGCTGTAATCTTTGGCTTTAATCACTTCCTGTTTTAACTGCTCGACGCGATCCTGCGTTTCACGCAAATCATTAAGGCGTTCGCGTTTAAACTCACTTTCCTGCTGTTTGCGTTGCTCACGTGCCTGCGCGATGGCGGCATTCAGCTGTTCGAGGCGATGCCGCTGTGTGACGAGTGTCTGTTGTGCCTCAACCAGTTGCTGCTGCAGTTCCAGTGCCTGGGTTTTTATGGCAAGCCCTTTATAAGCCAGCGCTGAAGATGTTTCACTGCGTTGACGGATCAGGGGAATGGTTTGCTGCAATTTACGAATTTCAGATTCCGTACCTTGCGCATCCGCCTTGCTGGCCTCAATAGCATTTTCCAGGGCAGCATTGCGTGAAAGATATTCCTGTGACTGTGCCGCCATCAGGCGTTTTTGCGTATCAATCTGCTCAGGCAGTGCGCCCTCAGCCGGTTTAAAATGATCCTCCGGTTTTGCCGGATCGGCTACCAGAGCATTAAGACGCAATATGTCCAGTTCCGCCTGTTTCAAGGTTCGCTCCAGCTTTTCACGATCAGCCTCAGCATCCGTCGGGTCAAGCTCAATCAGTATCTCCCCCTTTTTAACACGTTGCCCTTCAACAACGTGTATGGCTTGAACGATAGAACGATCAAATGGTTGAATAACTTTTGTTTTTCCACTGGGCACAATTTTACCAACAGCGGTTACAACCACATCTGTTTTACTGAGTGTCGCCCAGATGATAGCCGTAACAAACACACCAATAACCAACCAGGTTGTGATCCGTGCTGTGGGTGACGGCGGTGTTTCAATAACTTCTAATGCTGCGGGTAGGAATTCCAGTTCAAAACGACTGCGTTTCAATGTAATCCGCTTTTTTTCGTCTTCACGACTTGCCCGCCAGACTTCCAGGTACTTGTTAGTCTTGCTGAATTCATACCATTCGCGCAAATCGTTGCGATATTTCGTATACAGGGCTTTGATCTTCATCATCATTTCGCCTGTATACTATGTAATTTCGCGTAACGCCCACCACGCTTCAGCAGCTCGGCATGCGTGCCCTGTTCCACAATTTCCCCTTTTTCCACCGTCATAATGCGGTGCGCATCCCGGACTGTGGACAAACGGTGGGCGATGATAAATACAGTGCGTCCCTGGCAGATTTTTGACATATTCGCCTGGATGATACTTTCTGATTCGTAATCAAGTGCTGAGGTAGCCTCATCAAAAATCAGAATCCGTGGATTGGTCACCAGCGCACGCGCCATGGCAATCCGCTGGCGCTGGCCACCGGATAGGTTGCCACCGCGTTCATCCAACACTGTGTCATAACCCTGTGGCAGTTCCAGAATAAAATCATGCGCGCCAACCAGATGGGCAGCTTGCATCACCCGTTTCAAGTCCATGCCAGGGTCGGCTAAAGCAATATTTTCGCGGATACTGCGGTTAAACAGAAAATTTTCCTGCAGCACTACACCAATCTGACGGCGCAGCCAGGCCGGATCAACCATGGCGAGATCCGTACCATCAATCTGCACACGGCCACCTTCCGGTACATACATGCGCTGGATAAGTTTGGTAATCGTACTTTTACCAGAGCCGGAAGGGCCAACAATACCAACCACTTCACCAGGAGCCACACGGAATGAAATGTTTTTCAAGATTTCCCGGCCATCATGGCTGTAGCGGAAGGTAACGCGGTCAAACTCAACTTCGCCGCGCACCTGGGGCAGACGCACGCCGGTTGCTGAAGACATCGGCTCCGGTGGTGAATTGAGGACATCCCCCAGACGCTCAACGGAGATACGTACCTGCTGAAAATCCTGCCAAAGCTGCGCCATGCGCAGAATCGGGCCACTGGTACGCCCGGCCAGCATGTTAAACGCCACCAATTGCCCAACGGTCATGGTACCATCCATCACCGCACTGGCACCAATCCATAAAATAAACGTAGTGGTCAGCTTATTAATAAACTGGGCAACCTGCTGGCCATTATTGCCAAGGTTGGTGGCACGAAACCCAGCGGCGACATAACCAGCCAGCTGTTCTTCCCATTTACGCTGCGCCTGTGGCTCAATAGCCGTTGCTTTTAGGGTTTCAATACCGGTAATGGTCTCTACCAGAAACGACTGGTTCACTGCGCCGCGATAAAATTTTTCCTCAAGGCGTTTGCGTAACACCGGCGTTACAACCATTGATAAAATAATATACAATGGGATCGTACCCATGACAACGAGTGTCAGTTCCCAGCTGTAAAACCACATTACTACAAGAAACACGATGGTAAAAAAACTGTCGATCAGCACGGTAACCGCTGAACCAGTCAGAAAATTACGCACTGTCTCCAGTTCCCGCACCCTTGCTACGGTTTGCCCCACTTGACGCACAGCAAAATATCTCAGTGGCAACGCCGTCAGATGCTTAAATAATCTTGCCCCAAGTTCAACATCAATGCGGCTTGTCGTATGGGTAAAAATATAAGTGCGCAACGCCGTCATCACCGTTTCAAAAATAGACGTGATGAACAGACCAACAATTAACACATGCAGGGTTGTCAGCCCCTTGTGTACCAATACCTTGTCAATAACCACCTGAAAAAACAATGGGGTAATCAGCGCAAAAATCTGCAGGAAAAAAGAAACTATAAGCACTTCGCGCAGCAGGTGGCGATAGCGGTAAATCACCGGCAGAAACCAGCTGAAATCAAACTGTCGCTGTTCACCAGCAACTCTGGCACGGCTGGTGAGCAGGATCAGACGCCCCTCCCAGATTTCCTCAAAAGCTTCGCGCTCCAGAATCTCTGGTTGCTTTTTTCTGGGATCATGAACCAGAACCTTATCCTCGGCAGCTTTGGCCAGCAGGATGTATTCACCATTCTTGAGACGGGCAATGGCAGGTAGTTGAATGTGGCTGAACCGTTCAAACTTGGTCTGCACGTACCGTGCCTTCAAGTTCATCTCCTTGGCCGGGCGTAACATTACGGTAGCCGATACTTTTTCACTGCCAATACCTGACAGATG
>JANMDF010000213.1:0-15296 GCA_031376145.1 Alphaproteobacteria bacterium | reverse complement strand
GATCGGCTTCCATGGGGATGCCCTCAATATCGACAATGCGGGCGGCATTTTGCGCATACACTGTGCCGGTCACGCTGCGTGAACGCTTATCGGTTACCAGGGTAACGGTAATGGCGTTCAGATAGCGTTCATGGCCGGATGTGCGGGTTTCTGCAATATCAATGCCGCGTTGCTTGGCAATGGCCTGCGCATTCACCAGATTTACCGTGTCCAGCAGTGGTGTCAGCACAGCTGCAACCGCAATGGCGGTAAGGGGCTTGGTGTTAAGGTCAGTCACATCCCCGCTGTACTCAATACGAATGCTTTTCAAGCTGGTTTCGGTTAATTGTCCGGCAAAACTGCCCAGCATTTCCGCAAGTTTCATATAAGGGCGCAGCTTGACAGCATCTTCCGCACTGACCGATGGCATGTTGATGGCATTGGTCACCGCGCCGGTCAGCAAATAATCGGCCATCTGTTCAGCCACCTGCAACGCCACATTCTCCTGCGCTTCATTGGTAGACGCACCCAGGTGTGGGGTAGCCACCACGCGTTCATTTCCGAACAACGGACTGTCTTTGGCGGGTTCTACCTCAAACACATCCAGCGCGACACCACCTACATGCCCGGAATCCAGCGCGGCTTTCAGATCTACTTCGTTGATCAGGCCGCCACGGGCACAGTTGACAATGCGCACACCTGGTTTGGTTTTGGCAAGGCTGTCTTTGTTCAGAATATTACGGGTTTTATCGTTAAGGGGGGTATGCAGCGTGATAAAATCCGCACGGGGCAGGAGGGCTTCCAGGGTCACTTTTTCTACGCCCAGTTCAGCCGCCTTTTCATCAGACAGAAACGGGTCATAGGCAATGACCTTCATTTTAAGTCCAAGAGCACGATCGGCAACAATGGCACCAATATTGCCACAGCCAATAATGCCCAGAGTTTTATTATAAAGCTCAACACCCATGAAGCGGGATTTTTCCCATTTGCCGGCATGGGTCGAGGCATTGGCCGCCGGAATATCGCGGGCTACGGCAAACAGCATGGCAATAGCATGTTCTGCTGTAGTGACAGAATTGCCAAACGGCGTGTTCATTACCACAATGCCCTTGGCAGTGGCGGCTGGAATATCGACGTTATCCACACCAATACCAGCACGCCCAACCACTTTCAGATTGCTAGCGGCAGCAATGATTTCAGGGGTTACCTTAGTACTGGAACGAATCGCCAGGCCATCGTACTGACCAATAATGGCCTTCAACTCATCAGGTTTCAGGCCGGTTTTCACATCAACGTCAACGCCGCGCTCCTTGAAAATAGCAACGGCCTGGTCGCTGAGACTGTCGGAAATTAAGACTTTAGGCATCAATCTATCCTTTACGCCGCTGCGGCTTGCAGCTGTTGTTTTGTTTCAGCAAAAGCCCATTCCAGCCAGGGGAACAGGGCTTCAAAATCACTGGTAGCAACCGTGGCACCACCCCATAACCGCAGACCTGGAGGGGCATCACGGTAGCCGTTAATGTCAAAGGCCACCCCTTCTTTATCCAGTAACCCAGCCAGTTTTTTAGGAATTTCGGCCTGCTGTTCCGGTGACAGGGATTGCACCCATGGATCAACGATTTTCAAGCAAATAGAAGTATTGGAGCGTGTGGCTGTCGTAACGGCCAGAAAATCAACCCATGGCGTTTTGGAAACCCAACCATCAACCGCCTGCAGATTGGCGTTGGAGCGTGCCAAGAGCGCCGACAGGCCGCCCAGACTTTCCGCCCAGTTGAGGGCATCCAGATAATCCTCTACACACAGCATCGACGGGGTGTTGATGGTTTCTCCCTCAAAAATACCGGCATTGATCTTGTTGCCCTTGGTCATGCGGAATATTTTCGGCAGTGGCCAGGCGGGGGTATACGATTCCAGTCTTGCCACGGCACGGGGACTTAAGATCAACATCCCGTGTGCAGCTTCTCCCCCTAAGACTTTCTGCCAGGAATAAGTTGTCACGTCCAGTTTATCCCAGGGCATAGGCATGGCAAAGACGGCGGATGTGGCATCACAGAAGGTTAAGCCGGCGCGGCTGTTACTGATCCAGTCACCATTCGGGACACAAACACCGGATGTCGTACCGTTCCAGGTAAAAACAACATCATGATCCATATTAGCCTTTGTTAAATCCGGCAGATGGCCGTAATCCGCCTTAAAGGTTTGTACGTCTTTCAGTTTCAGTTGCTTGACGATATCCGTCACCCAGTCACTGCCGAAACTCTCCCAGGCAAACACATCCACAGGCCGTTCACCGAGCATCGACCACATGGCCATTTCAATGGCACCGGTATCTGAAGCCGGCACAATACCAATCAGGTAGTTATCAGGCACACCAAGAATGGCTCGAGTTTTATCAATAGCAAGCTTCAGTCTGGCCTTGCCCTCTTTGGCGCGGTGCGAGCGCCCTAACAGGGCTTTATCCAGGGCTTGCAGGCTCCAGCCTGGGCGTTTGGCGCAGGGGCCAGAAGAAAAACAGGGGTTTTGGGGACGTTGACTGGGTTTCATGCGCTGTATTCCGAAGCTGGGGTAAAGAGCGTGCGGATACTAGGCATGACAGGGCTTTGCGTCAACCGTATACTGGTAATGGTTTCGGATTTGATGTCTGCTTTGCTTTTTGGGGCGACAGCCCCTGTCAGGATTTACGCTAAATCACTGATCAGTAAACGCATATCCTCTTTTGCCACCGCAAATTTCTGCTGCTTTGCAAGCAACCAGGTACGGCGTTCGGCGAGATCATTTTCCATGATGATAAGATCATCTTCACGTACAGCCAGTGCACCATGACGTGCAGCATAGGCAGCACGCTTCTCTTCCAGTTCACGCTCACGGGCTTCCAATGCATCTTCCCAGTCAATCGCCGCTTTTTCCCGCGCCTGAATAGCCTGTTCGCGCTTGATAATACTGGCTTCACGGGCGGCAACGGGATCTGTAATAACCCCTGCCACAGGCTCTACATCCGGCTGGGATGCCATAGCAGAAAAATAAGGAGCAGCCACAGATTCAGCCGGTGTATAGGCCGATACATGCTCTGCAGGAGTATCTGCCAGATATGGAGACACTGTGAGTGTTTCAGAGGGTGCGGGTTCCGGCAGGAGGACATCCATGCTTTCCGGCATTGCATTTTCACGATACAGATATGAACTCACTGTCTGTTCATCCAGTAATGTTGCAGAAAGTTGTGGCACAGGATCTGCAGGAATCTCTGGTGCTGCTTGCGACTCAATTTCTGTAACATGTTCGGCAACTGCCCCCCATCCCCCAATCTCCTGCTCTGCCTCCTGGTGCGCTGGGGCAGCCGGTTCCGTATACAGGGCTTCTTCCGCCACCGCTTCATCAGGACGTAATGCCTTATATGGTATGGGCGCAAAGTCATCGTCCCCGCCCGACAGCATCAAGTGCTCAAACTCTCCGGCATCAATCAGAATGCAGTTATTCTGTGCCAGAAAATTCAAATGCAGGTTGGTGCAGGCAGACAGAATCAAATGATATTTTTCATCATGATAGTAAACGTAGTAAACATTACGGTCCCGCTCTTCTTTAATAAAATTCTGCTGCAGAACGTTTAAATATGCCTGGCGCTCATAGGGTAACATTGTCGTGGCTTTCATTGTTCTTATCTGGGTCGCCCGCACAGAGTAATCAATATTGATTAATGATGGGTAAAGAGAATGTCACCCAAGCAAAGGCTGCCAGGCATATGGCAACACATCTTCCTGCCACCCTTTAGCGTAAACCTCCGGCTGGCCTGTGGCACTTAAGACAAAGGAGCGACCATCAAACACCAGTTCATCCTGCCCCCCGATCAGATTGACATACACCACGGGCAATCGTGTTTCCCGGGCACGGGCGGCAGCGATATCCAGACGCTTTTGCAGCTTTCCCTGCTCAAAAGGAGATGCATTCAAACACAGTATAATGTCTGCACCTTGCTCTTTTAAAGCTTTTGCCGGTGCCGCCCGCCATAAATCTTCACAGATCAACACGCCCAGTCGGTGATTTTTAAAGGCCAACGGTTTAGGTAGACCACCGGCAACAAAAACGCGCTGTTCATCAAAAACGCCATAATTCGGCAACAGATGTTTCGCCGTCACCGCCTGCATCTGCCCGTCTGCCATGAGTACGGCGGCATTATAGACTTTCCCGCCATCCCGCCAGGGTGTGCCCACGAGCATCGCAGACTTACCCTGTGTTGCCGCTGCCAGCCGTTCCAGACCAGCATCAACTTGATCAAGAAAGTGGGGGCGCAACAAAAGGTCTTCCGGTGGATAGCCACACACCGCCAGTTCTGGCGTGATTAAGAGATCAGCGGTTTTTGCCTGCTGCTGTGCGCGCAGAATACGGTCGACATTACCGGTAATGTCGCCAACCAGCATGTTTAACTGTGCTAGTGCCAGATGCAGCATTATGGCTCCGTTGTTATGGCAGGTTTTATTAAAGCCGACAGTGGCACCAGTTGCAACCCCTTGCCAGCAAGCGTAGGCAACCAGGCACGCAACGCCGCCAGCGTATTGGGATGCGGATGGCCAATAGCGACAGCCTGTCCGTGCTGAAGAGCCAGATGCTCTGTGGTGTGCAACTGTTGACGCACACCCGCCAGACTATCCACATTATCCAGGAAAACATCCCGGGCAATATAATTCACACCCGCCTGTTGTGCTGCTTCCTGCGCAACGGTTGCCGCTGTAGTCCGGGAATCCAGAAACATCAAGCCACGTGCTTTTAATGTTTCCATGACGACGTTCATCCCAGCCGCATTTTCCGTAAAAGCACTGCCCATATGATTATTGATACCTATATAGCCCGCAAAGCGGCTTAAGCCCCATTCCAGCCGATGCTTGATCTGCCAGGGTGCCAACCCCAGCATCAGCGCATACTGGCCAGGATTCGCTTCACCCTTTGGTTGCATCGGCATATGTACCAGCAGCTCATGACCACGCTGGCGTGCCATTGCCGTCATGGCAGAAAGATGTTCGGCATAACTCATAAAAGCAAGGGTCAATGGTGCAGGCAGTGCCATAGCCGCTTCAGCACTGTTGCGGTTCACCCCAAGATCGTCCAGCACAATAGCAATATGGTGTTTGCCCGGCTGCAGCTTAACCGCAACAGCATGTTGCCGCCATGCATTTGCCGGTTGTAGTGTCTGAGGCTTACCCGTTGCCTGGAAATGATACGTATCAGCGATACCGCTTTCCAGAACAGGGGAGATGCTGAAACGCTCGGTATCTATGAAATAGGGAAAATCAACAGCAGCCAGCGTTAGCGTCGGCACACAGCAAACAGCGACGAACAGGCAAAACTTACACTGTGTATAGAGTGTCATTCTGAACGAAGTGAAGAATCTCAACGATCTATGGGATCCTTCGCTACGCTCAGGATGACGAAACTGTTCATTTTGTGTAAATCCTGACAAGAACAGGTGCTTCAGGCGATACATATTTTCCAGACGACAGCGGGCAATTGATTTGCTATGCGTTTAGTCGTTTCCGTTACTGCACACTAGCAAAATGTTATTGCTCATCGACAACTACGACAGCTTTACCTACAACTTGGTCAATTACTTTGCCCAGCTGGATGCCATGCCGATTGTCCACCGTAATGACAAGATAACCGTCAAAGATGCACTGGCCTTAAAACCGGATGCAGTTGTGCTATCCCCCGGCCCATGCACACCCAATGAAGCGGGCATCTGTCTGGATATGGTGCAGGCCTGCCATGATCATAATATTCCCATGCTGGGTGTATGCCTGGGACATCAAAGTCTCTCCCAGGCACTGGGGGGGAATATTGTCCGCGCCCCCGAACCGGTGCATGGCAAGACCACACAGATTAGCCACGATGCAACACGCCTGTTTGCCCACATTCCCTCGCCCTATACCGCCACGCGCTATCATTCCCTGATTGCCGAAGAAAATAGCCTGCCAACGGTATTAAACATTACTGCCCGCAGCCACGACAATCTGATCATGGCCTTGGAGCATAAAACTAAACCCCTGTTCGGTGTACAGTTCCATCCCGAAAGTATTGCCTCAGACTATGGCCATCAACTGCTGAGTAATTTTTTGTATCTGACTGCTGGCAAAAAGCCGGTTCAGTTAACAAAAGAGTATGTCCGGTAATGCAGATCAAAGATGCATTGCAGATCTATACCCGTGGAGAACGGTTGAGTACCGATGATTTTGTACAGGTTTTTCAACGCCTCTTGCATAATCAGGCTTCTCCCGCGCAAGCCGGGGCATTGCTGGCCATGCTCCATCCCCTGTCAATAACGTCAGATGAACTGATTGGTGCTGTGGAAATATTGCGTGGAAATATCATCACCTATCCAGCACCTGCCGGTGCTATTGATATCTGTGGTACAGGTGGAGATAGTTTGTGTGTTGATGGTGGTGATCTACACACATTTAATATCTCAACCGCCGTGGCTTTTGTAGTGGCGGCGGCTGGCGTACCTGTGGTTAAACATGGCAACCGCGCTGCGTCTTCGAAATCCGGTTCAGCGGATGTCCTGGAAAAGCTAGGGGCTAACCTCAATCTCAATCACGAACAAACCATGCGCTGTGTGGCAGAAGTAGGCATTGGCTTTCTGTTCGCGCCTCATTATCACCCCATCCTGAAAAATGTTGCTTCCATACGCCAGGAATTGGGCTTTAAGACAATTTTTAATGTTTTGGGGCCATTATTGAATCCTGTTCTATGCCCCTATCAGCTGATTGGCGTATTTGACAAAAGATTGCTTAACCCCATCAGTATGACCCTTGAAACCACCCATAAACACTTGAAACGCGCCTGGATTATCACGAGCGATACGGGCAGTGGCAGTATGGACGAGCTGTGTGCCTGGGGGGGAAATCATGTGCATGAACTCATTGATGACGGTGGGCTGCAAACCCGCCCACAAACATTTTCTGGCATGTTAGCTGGTGGTACGGTTGTTCAATTGCGCGGTGGTGATGCCACCACCAATGCAGCCGCCATGCGGGAATTGCTGGCCGGTGGCCAGATCAGCGGTGCTTATCAAGATACCGTAGCCATCAATGCCGCTGCAGCCTTTGTCATCTGCGGTAAAAGCCCGGATATGCAGGCGGGCATTACCCTGGCGCAAGATATCATCAACAGCGGTTCTGCATTGAAAACGCTGGAGAATTTTGTTAACTGCACACAGGATCAAGCCTTAAGCCTATGACCGACACGCTTGCAAAAATCTGTGCCACCACCCGCAACCAGTTGTCGGCCAGCATAGCCAAAATACCGTTGATGCAGATGCGTCAGATGGCAGAAGCCGCACCACCACCGCGTGATTTTATCGCTGCCATGCGTACTCATATCAGCCGGGATGGATGCGCTTTTATCTGTGAAAGTAAAAAAGCCTCGCCCAGTGGTGGTGTGATTCAGGCAAGCTATGACCCAGCCGCCAATGCCCGCGCCTATGCTGCCGGAGGTGCTGCCTGTCTTTCTGTCTTGACAGACACACCCTATTTTCAAGGCAACCTGATAGATCTGGAACAGGCACGCAATGCCTGTGATCTTCCGGTACTGCGCAAGGATTTCATGCTTGATCCCTATCAGATCTATGAAGCCCGGGCACATGGAGCGGATTGTATTCTGCTGATCATGGCCTGTTTAACAGCCAGCCAGGCGCGTGACATGGAGGCACTGGCTTTACAGCTTGGCATGGCAGTGCTGCTGGAAAGTCATGATGCGCGGGAGCTGGACGCCGCCCTTAACCTGCAAAGCCCACTCATTGGCATTAATAATCGCAATTTGCGTACCCTGAAGACAGATTTGAAAGTGACCGAAGACCTGATACATTTTATCCCCACAGACCGCATCTGTATCAGCGAAAGCGGTATTAAAACGGCGGATGATGTCAATCGCCTGCAGGCTGCTGGCGCACAGGGATTTCTGGTAGGCGAATCGCTGTTGCGTCAAACTGATTTAACAGTGGCCTTGCAGGCCTTAGTGTCGTTCTGAACACAGCGAAGGATCTTATGCCGTCAGAGATTTTTCGCTGCGCTCAAAATGCCATAATTCTCTGAAATATATGCGCATTCTTATCTACATTATTACCATCAACGCCATCACCTGGGCGGCGTACTGGCTTGATAAGCGTGCTGCAATCAAAGGTCACGCCCGTCTTCCGGAACAAACCCTGCACGTCCTGGCACTGGCTGGTGGTACGCCTGCCGCCTGGCTGGCACAGCAACGCCTGCGTCATAAGACACAAAAACAGCTTTTCCAGATTGTTTTCAAAACAATTTTATGCATGCAGGGCATAGCCGCTGTGTATTGGCTATACACAAACCTTCAACCATCATAAGACATTAAAAATCCAGATTTTCATAATGCAGCGACGGCTGCATGGCTGGCATGCGTTCTGCCAGGATTAATTTAAAACTGGGGCGGGATTTAAGGCGCATATACCATTCCTTGGCATGAGGATGCTGCTCCCAGGGAACATTGCCCAGATAATCCAAAGCTGACAGATGTGATGCGGCGGACAAGTCGGCCATGGTCATCGTCTCTCCTGCCAGCCAGTTACGCCGCTCGGTTAAAAACCCAATGTATTCGAGGTGATAATGAATATTGATGGAAGCAGCCCGCATGGCGGCAGAGTTAGGATTGCCACGACCATACAAACGTTTATAAACTTTTTCATACAGAAGATTACGGGTCACTTCCTGATTGAACTTATGATCAAACCAGGCCATCAACCGGCGTGTTTCGGCCTTGGCAGCGGGGGTGCGTCCCATCAGGGGATAATCATCATACTGCTCTTCCAGATACTCCGTAATGGCATAACAGTCTGCCACAACGGTACCATCGACATCAACCAGCACCGGCACTTCCCCGGCTGGATTCAGTGCATAAAAATCACTGCGTCGCTCCCACACTTTTTCCACCACCGGCGACCAGTCCAGGCGCTTTTCTGCCAGTGCCAGGATAATCTTGCGGCAGGCCGGGGATAACCAGACATGATAGAGTAAGCGTTCACCTTGCATCCCTTAGTCATTAGCCAAAGTTTGCAGTGTGTCAATCATCTGCACCATACAAACTGCCCTGCACCCTAATGTTTATGCTGCATAGCAGCATAAAATGGCGCATTTCTGGGGTTTTCAAGCGGGAGCAGCTGTGTTAAGGGACGGCGCAGATACTTCAGTACAGGTAAGGTATTTTATGGCTAACACGTCCGAACCAACGAAAATACTGCATCCTGATGCACCGACGAAGGATTTTAAGAAGCTTTTTCTCAGCCAGGCACCCAAAGATGATATCGCGGCTATTCCAAAAGCCTTACTGGATCAGGAGATTGATCAACTGTGGTTACTGCTCAATAGCCGTAAGCCTGGCCAGCACAGCCTGGCGGCAATGCATCATGCCACACGCCGTGAAACCAGTCTGTTGATCAGCAATGACGACATGCCGTTTCTGGTGGATTCATTAACCGCTGAATTAAACCGTCAGGGCTTTACCGTAGCCCTGGTCATTCACCCGGTGCTGCGGGTGCTGCATACGGCTAAAGGTAATATTGCTGGCATCTGGTCATACAAGGATAAAACTGCCGACCGTGAGAGCAAGGCAGAATCGGTGATGTTGATTCGCCTGCCACACAGCCTCAATGACAGTGAGCAGCAGGCATTACTCAATAGCCTGTCTGCTGTTCTCATGGATGTGCGCCATGCGGTGAATGACTGGCAACCCATGCGCCGCCAGGTGCAGGATATGCTGGATCAATACCGGCGAACGGCGTTAAAACTGGATAAAAACGCCTGCAGTGAGACCTGCGCGTATCTGGAGTGGCTGGTGCAGAATAATTTTACCTTTCTGGGCAGTCGTGATCTGTTATTCACCAATGGCAAAGACGGTGTATCCCTGCAAACGGTTGAGAAAAGCTGCCTGGGTGTCCTGCGCGATGTTGACCGGCTGATTTTTAACGGTGTCCGTGCCCTGCACCTGCTCCCACAGGATTTAAAGGATTTTCACCATGACAACAGCCTGATTCACTTCAGTAAAGCTAATGCACAAAGCACCGTGCATCGGGCAGTACCCATGGATGTAATCAGCCTGAAACTGTTTGATGAAACGGGGAAACTCATTGGCGAACGCCGCCTGGTGGGGCTGTATACCTCCCATGCCTATTTCACCAGTCCGCGCCACATTCCTATTCTGCGTCAGAAAGTGGCAGCAGTTATTGATAATGCCGGTTTTGAGCCCAGAAGCCACGATGGAAAAGCTTTGTCGCATATTCTGGAAACTTTTCCACGTGATGAACTGTATCAGATTACGGCGGATGACCTGCTGCGCATTGCACTGGGTATTCTGAATCTGCAGGAACGCCAGCGGGTAGCATTGTTTACCCGTGATGATCTGTACAAGCGTTCCGTATCCTGCTTTGTCTACATCCCCCGGGATCGGTATAATCTGGGACTGCGCCGCAAGATTCAGCACATTCTGGAAGAAGCCCTTAACGGTAAGGCACGCTCTACGCTGGCTGTGGTCGAAGAATCCACACTGGCGCGATTGTTTTTTGTTATTGAGGCCGTGGACGGCCTGATTAAACCCTATGATGCAGCCAGTATAGAAGCCACCCTGATCAAGGCCAGCCGTCTGTGGGTAGATGATGTGCGTATTCTGCTGGAAACGGATGATACTATTACAGACGCGGCAACATTATATAACAGCTACAGCAATGCGTTTCCTGCAGCATATCAGGAGCGCTTTGATGCTGCAGTCGCCGTCAAGGATATGATTATTCTGGAACAGCTGTTCGCCGGTGAAGGCTTGCAGCTGTCTCTGGCACAGGCACCTGCAGAAGATCATGAGGGGTTGACCCTGAAGATTTTTGCTCTTGGTGATGCTCTACCCCTGTACAGCGTGCTGCCGGTGCTGGAAAACCTCGGGCTGCGCGTTATCAATGAACGCCCGTATCGCATGTTGGTGGGGAGCAAAGCGCAACCGGCTTGGATTCACGAATTTTATGTGCAGTTGAAAAACCATGTGCCGCAGGATCTGCCGCGTTTAGCACCACTGTTCTCGGAAGCTTTCCTGGCGATCTGGTCGGAACGTGCTGAAAATGATGCCTTAAACGGCCTGGTAACAAACGCCCTGCTGGGGTGGCGGGATATTGTTATCCTGCGCACCCTTAACAAGTACCTGAAACAAATGGGTTTTATTTACGGGGAAGCAGCGGTTGCCGATACGCTCAATCAGCAGCAGAATCTCGCAAAACTCTTGATTCAGCTGTTTAATGCAAGGTTTAATCCGGCAGTGCCACAGGGTGCGCGCAGTAAAACCCTGCAGGCCTTGCATAAAGAATTTGATCAGGCCATGCAGCAGGTCAGCAGTGTCGCCGATGACAAAATCCTCAGCACGCTCTGCAATCTCATAGATGCCAGCCTGCGCACCAATTTCTATCAGCCAGCCAGCAGCGGAGCGCCTAAAGACTATGTCAGCATCAAATTTGACAGCCGCGCTATTGATGGACTTCCCCTGCCCCGGCCAAAATTTGAGATTTTTGTCTATGCACCATTTGTTGAGGCTATTCATTTACGTGGTGGCAAAGTCGCCCGTGGTGGCATTCGCTGGTCAGATCGTCGTGAGGATTTCCGTCAGGAAGTGTTAGGCCTGCTGAAAGCCCAGATGGTTAAAAACGCGGTGATTGTACCAGAAGGCTCCAAGGGTGGCTTTGTGGTCAAAACACCCATCAGCCACCTGCCCAGATCTGAGCAGATGCAGGAAGTGGTGCGCTGTTATCAGACCCTGATGCGTGGTATGCTGGATATTACCGATAACCTGGTAAAGGGTGACGTTGTGCCGCCGGTGCATGTCATCCGCCATGACGGTGATGATCCCTATCTGGTGGTAGCAGCAGATAAGGGCACAGCAACGTTTTCCGATATTGCCAATGGTATATCACAGGAATACGGGTTCTGGCTGGGTGATGCCTTTGCCTCCGGGGGTTCCGCCGGATATGATCACAAGAAAATGGGAATAACTGCACGCGGTGGCTGGGAAGCTGTCAAGCGCCACTTCCGTGAGTTGGGTAAGGATATTCAACGCGAAGATTTTACCGTCGTTGGTGTAGGCGACATGTCCGGTGACGTATTCGGCAATGGGATGCTGCTGTCAAAACACATCCGCCTGCTGGCTGCTTTCAACCACAGGCATATTTTTGTTGACCCCACCCCCAATGCCGCCAAAAGTTGGCTGGAACGCGAACGCCTGTTCAATAACCCCGGTCTGCAATGGTCGGATTATGATTCAGCCACCCTGTCGAAAGGCGGCGCGGTTTTTGAACGTGACCAGAAAACCCTGCAGGTATCTCCGGAAGTCCAGCAGCTGTTTGGTCTGAAAGATTCCAAAACAACACCGGCAGCCCTGATTCAGGCTATTTTAAAGCACCAGGCCGACTTGCTGTGGTTCGGCGGTATTGGTACCTATGTTCGAGCAGGCCATGAAACCAACCTGGATGTGGGTGACAAGGCCAACGACAGCCTGCGCATTATGGCGACCGAACTGCGTTGCCGCGTCATTGGCGAGGGCGCGAACCTGGGGATGACCCAGCAGGCGCGCATTGAGGCTGGGCTGCGTGGCGTAAAACTCAATACCGATGCCATTGATAATTCCGCTGGCGTGGATTGTTCGGATCATGAGGTAAACATCAAAATTCTGCTGCAGCAGATCACCGAAACCGGCCAGCTAACCCTGGCGGCACGCAACAAACTGCTCAGCCAGATGACCGATGAGGTTGCGGAACTGGTACTGAAGGATAACTATCTGCAGACTCAGGCACTGTCGTTTGCCATGTATCGTGGCACCAGCATTCTGCATCCGCAGTGGAACCTGATCCGACACCTGGAAAAAACCGGACAGCTGCAGCGTGATATTGAGTTTCTACCCGATGATGAAACCATTGAAAAACGCTTTCAGACCGGTGCCGGCCTCACCCGTCCGGAACTGGCTGTACTGATGGCCTACAGCAAAATTGATCTCATTAATGAATTGATGCACACCAGTCTGGCCGATGAACCACGCATGCTGGAAAGCCTGCGTATCTACTTCCCCTCGGCACTGCAGCAGAAGTATGCAGATCATATTGATCGCCACCCATTGCGCCGCGAGATTATTATCACCCATACCGCCAACAGTATTGTGAACCGGCTTGGCAGTCATTTTGTCAACGAAGTGCGCCAGGCGACCGGCAATGATGTGGCCGATATTGCCCGTGCCTATGCCATTATCCGTGACAGTTTTTCTCTGCGCACCACCTGGCGTGCCATTGAGAACTTGGACAGCAAAGTCAGTGCCGAGACGCAACTGCAGATGCTGCTGACCATCAACCGCCTGGTGGAATACTGCACCTATTGGTTTTTACGCTATGGCCAGATGCCGTTGCAGGTGACCCAGCTGGCAGCGCTGTATCAGCCCGCCATTAATGAACTGCGCCGTAAACTGCCCAAAATCCTGACGGCTCCACAGCTCAAGGCAATGACTGAAGCGGCTGCAGAACTGGAAGGCAAAGGCGTGCCGGCTGAACTCGCCCAGACCGTAGCGGCCAGCCGCCGCCTGGCCATGGCCTGTGATGTGGTATTTGTGGCCGAACAGACCGGTGCCGCCATTGAACAGGCTGGCATCGTGTATTTCGCCCTGGCGGATCTGCTGCATGGCGACTGGTTGCGCAGCCAGGCACGTGGCCTGAAAATTAACTCCTCCTGGCAGCAGAAAGCCGTGGATGCGTTGCTCAGTGACTTATATGATATGCAACGTGCCATTGCGGTGAAAGTCCTGCGTACCCCGCAGGCACGGGGTAAGTCCGCCCATGATGCCATGGCCAAATGGCAGGCTGAATACGCCGGACAGCTTCAGGGGCTGCACAGCCTTATTGCCGATCTTGGCAGTCAGCAGGACCTGGATCTGTCGATGCTGCTGGTAGCGGCCAGGATGCTGAAGGGTTTGGCGTAAGGTCAGGGAATAACCTCTTCATAGCCAACTTTTTCTACAGCCGTCAGAATTGTCCGTTTGAAAATGGTATTGTAGTGGGTTTTCGCGCAACGCACGATGTCGCCGATTTTATAGCTGATTGCGAAGTTAACTACACTATCAACCACGCTGCGTCATGCCGGATTTATTCCGGCATCCATTAAATAATAAAGCATTTTTAATGCCTTAAATAGATTCCGGCACAAGGCCGGAATGACGCGGGGTGGTTGCACGTGTGCAATTAATTATTCAACCAGCTATAAATTGAAAATGGGCGTAGTCTGCGTCGGAGACTTCTCTGTTGCGCTGAATGATATGAAAAAAACCGTTGGGTAAAGCGATACTGGAGACACTACACTAGTGCTGAATGGACTAAAGATACGGGATCACTTCCTCGTAACCCACTTTCTCGACGGCTGTGATAATGGTCTCCCGCCTGAAATCATCGGTTAGTGACTTGCTACAGCGTAGGATGTCGGCTACCTTGTAGCGGAATTGGGTGTAAACTTCAGGCTTTACGTCGTCACGCGGGTTCAGAAACAAAAAAGTACCATTAGGTAATTCTTCACATCGTGCCTCATAATGCTCAGAAATTGTTCCATCGAACAATGGAATGCGTACGTAGGCAAAAAAGATCACATCCGATTGATTGCTGGTTTTTCGTTCCAGAAATGGTATGATGTGGGCTGCTTTCTGGCGAATCTGCTCGGTGATGGGGTCGTTTAAGATATCTTCTACGCTTTCTTCTGTGGCATCAAAGCGTTCCGATAGTTGAAAAATCTCCTCAAACATCGGGTCTATGTCTTCGCTTACCACCAGAAGCCCCTCTTCAATGCAATGACTCAGTGACCCATCAATCAACGCAGCACCATCTTCGTTAATGTTACTGGACATATCGCTACGTCTCCAGGCTTCTTCCTGGTATGCGCGACTGCTGAGCTTACGCAAATCATCAAGGACATAATACTTGTAAATGCCTTTATTTTCCAAGGCGGCAATGCTTTTGGTCATGTGTTACTCCTTGATGAAGAATCGGAAATCTTTTAGCGGGATGCGCGCCTCTTCACTGGTTTTGTGGACAAATATTCCATTTTTGTCCATAGATCTTCCGCCTTTTTGCCATTTTACATAATCATGTTGCTGCCAAGGATTGAGACTCTTTTTGTCTCCAGCCATAATTCTGACATAATCTGTGTTCTTACTACCAGGCCTGCTGTATACAACCCCAGCTTCATTTTTGGCTTTAATGCGTTCCCAGTTGGTGGGCATGTCCTTTGGTCTTTTGAATATCCCTCGTCGCT
>JANMDF010000089.1:0-3439 GCA_031376145.1 Alphaproteobacteria bacterium | reverse complement strand
TTGCCGGATAATCCTCGGAATAAATCCAAGACGGCATGACGCAATGTGTATTGATATAACAAGACGAACATATCATGGCACATTTAGCCCCTCACCCAACCCTCTCCCCAAAGGAGAGAGGGCTTTCTTTCTTCTCCCTCTCCCTTTCTCAGGGAGAGGGAGGGGTGAGGGTTACTGTTTGCGTCATTATACAATCACTAAAGCATCGCCTGAATCATCCGCAAACTTTTTTGATGTAATGCCCCGCTGCTGGCGGCAACCAGTGTGCCATTAAAACCCTGCTGCAGACTGCGGCCATACCAGTCGGTAACGATGCCGCCCGCACCTTCAATAATAGGGATAAGACCGGCCACATCGTGCAGTTTCATCCCCGCCTCAATGACCAGATCAACATAGCCCATGGCCAGCAGGCCATAGTTGTAACAATCCCCACCCCACAGTTGAAATTTACTGCGGCTGGCGATCACGGCGTACATCTCGTTCTGCTCGCGGCTGAAGTAGTCAGGCCCTGTGGTCGCAATAATCGCCTGGGCAAACTCTGTACAGGCAGAGGTGCGGATTGCCTTGCCATTAAACAGGCTGACATCATCCTGGCTGCCAATCCACAGTTCCTGTAAAATGGGCTGGTACATGACCCCAACTACCGGTTTTCCGTGATGCAGCACGCCAATGAGCACCGCAAAGGTTGGGCGTCCGGCCATAAAAGACTTTGTGCCATCCAGCGGATCAATCACCCAGACAAACTCTGCCCCGGCGTTTTCCTCACCGAATTCTTCACCAATAATCCCGTGGGTAGGAAACGCATCGATGATGATCTGCCGGATGCGCTGTTCGGCTTTCTGGTCAGCCACCGTCACCGGGCTGTGATCTTCTTTCTGGTGGTTCAGCACCGGGCGGCGGTAATATTGTTCAATAATCTTACCGCCAGCCTTGGCAGCCTTCACCGCACAGCGGACAATATGGCGGTATTCGTCCATACCCCTATTGTGCCGCTGGTAGCGGTACCGGACTGTCCGACAGGGTACGCAGATAAGCAATCAGAGCGGCACGATCCGCAACTTTCGGCAGACCAAGAAAGTTCATTTTGGTACCCGGTGCGTATTCTTTTGGTGCTGCGAAGAATTTATTCAACTCCTCGTAACCCCAAGGTTCTTTCATACTGGCAATCACTTCAGAATAGGCAAAGCCTGCCGCATGACCGTGCTTATTGCCCACAATCTCCCACAGGTTCGGGCCAATTTTATTAGGCCCGCCTTTGGTAAAATCATGACAGGTGGCACATTTTTTTGCCACCGCCTGACCGGCAGCCGGATCTGCGGCGGCCAGCAGGGCACTGACCGGCTCAATGACTTTCTTGGCAGGCTCGGTACTGCTACCTGTGTCAATGGGCACACCATCGGCAATCACATACGCACGCTTGGCAGCATTTTCCTTGGCGTGGTGATCCTTAAAAATTTCTTCCGAAGCAACACCGGCACCAACAACGGCAATACCGGCAATAAGAAAGGCCGCGGCAATTTTATTGAAATTCATGTTCATGATGATTGGCTTTTTGTTCTTAAGACTTGGCAACGCTGCATCTCATAGACTAAGACGAAACAACGTTAAAGTAAAAATCAACAGTAAAGATAATGAAAATTGCATTTCAGGGCATTCCCGGTGCCTATTCAGAACAGGTGTGCCGGACAACACACCCTCAAGCAGCAACGTTGCCCTGTGCGACGTTTGCTGATGTATTCTCAGTCGTTGCAGATGGCACAGCAGACATGGCGGCTGTTCCAGTGGAAAATTCCGTCGCCGGACGTGTGGCGGACGTGTATCACCTGTTGCCGGAATCTGGCCTATATATCACCGCTCAGCATTTTGAAAAAATCACCCACTGCCTGTTGGCACTGCCGCAAGCAACGATAGACACCATAAAGTATGCCTACAGCCACGTGCAGGGTTTAACCCAGTGTCGTCAATATTTGCGCAAGCGTGATCTGACGCCGGTATTGCATGCCGATACCGCGGGAGCGGCACAGCACGTGGCCACCCTTAAAAATCCTGAAAATGCCGCGATTGCCTCGGCACTGGCAGCAGAGATTTACGGCCTGCAGATTCTGGATCGCGATATTGCCGACGCCGCGCACAACACCACGCGCTTTCTGTTTCTGGCGCGGCAACCAGCAACGCTTGTCTATCAACCCGACATAGCCTGTGTGACCACGCTCATTTTCAGCCTGCGCAACATTCCGGCGGCATTATACAAAGCCCTGGGGGGCTTTGCCACCAACGGTATCAACCTCAGTAAAATTGAAAGTTATCTCAGTGACGGCGGTTTTCAGGCTGCACAGTTTTATGTTGACGCCGATGCACATGCAGACGCACCCGCCATGCGGCTGGCACTGGAAGAACTGCATTTTTATTCAACGGATGTTCGCATCCTGGGGACGTATAAAAGCGGTGAACTGTAGGAACCTCTGCAAAGCGCTCGCAACGCCCCACAAAACCTTGTTCTCAGCCATTACAAGCACAGCGAAGCAATCCTGACATAGATTTCGGAATCATGCTCCGCTACTCTGCAGGATTCAACAGCTTCTCAATATGATCCTGCTGCTGGTTTTTTCCTGACTTTAACGAACCATAGGCCGGTTGTTCACCGGTAACATTAGCAATAATATTGCTGGACTGTTCCATGGCATAGTCCTGGGTGCGCTGTTGAATATCCGGCAACGCACGGACAAACTTATACCCCGCTTCAGTAGCAACAAAGGCACTGATGGCCTTTAGCTCCTCATCGCTGAATTCCTGGGTCAGCAGACCGCGCTGGTACTGCGCCACTTCGGCAAATTTCTGCCTGAACTGTTCCAGCATGGCCTTGGCCTGCTCACCATTGCTGTTCAGGCTGCTGGATTGAAACAGCGGCGTTACTTTCTTTACCGTGTTATCAAACAACCCCTGTGTGTCCATGGCAGTGGTCAGGGTAATAATCGCTTCATCGGTGGTGACTACGGCCTGTTGGGTCTCCTGCTGTGCAGGCGCGCTGCTGCTGGCCATATCCACAAGATCAGAGAAAGTGTTCTCACCACAGGCACCCAAGGCCAAACTTAATAGAGAAACAGTCATCAGCTGGTATAGTGTTTTCATAAGAAACCCCTTTATTATCTTTATTATTCTGCTGCGGTTATGCCGCGTTTATGAGTTTTTGTGCTTCTATTTCCTTCGCCCTTGCTTCAATCAAGCCTGCCAGGTGCTCAACAACATCTGTATCTTTTAAGCGATGATCCTGCAAGCCATTTAGGTAAATCATGTGGGTGTTATTCCCGCCACCGGTTAAGCCAATATCACTCATCAAGGCCTCGCCAGGGCCATTGACTACACAGCCAATCACCGAAACGGTCATGGGCGTGGTGATATGGGCAATCCGTTTTTCCAGGGCTTCTACCGTTTTAATGAC
>JANMDF010000085.1:0-4004 GCA_031376145.1 Alphaproteobacteria bacterium | reverse complement strand
CTGTGTATTTCCAGACTATCACCACCGGTCTTAACATCTGGTAAAGACCTGGGTTTAGCCTGTTTGTTCAACATCTGGTTCACGGCATACTGGGCGACGCTGACCGATGGTGATGGTGGTTCTTTACTGGCACCAGCCACTTGCGTAACGCTGGGAACTGCCGGCGCAGAGCGCGGCGTAATACTGTATTCCATAAATTTACCTCACGATCCTCAATAGACTTGAAGATATGCCGATAGAGCAAAAACACTCTGGGGCGGCTTTTGAAAAAACGTGAACGGCGCTGTATCTATGGTAATTTTTTGAAAGTATAATGCGGTTTGGGGTGTCAGTTGTCTGACACCCCGCCCCCATGTTGGTTTAAGCAACAACTACTGGAGCAAACGCATCAGCTGTTGTGGCATCTGGTTGGCCTGACTCAGCATGGCGATACCAGCCTGCATCAGGGTTTGGTTTTTGGTGAACTCAGTCATCTCGGCAGCCATGTCTACGTCACGGAACACACCGTTGGCAGCACTCACGTTTTCCGTGATGGTTGCCAGGTTGCTTTGGACGTATTCCATCCGGCTCTGCAACGCACCGATTGAAGCGGTGGCGGCGTTCACGCGGCTGATGGCGTTATCGATAGTGTCACTGGCAGCTTGCGCACCGGCAACGTTCTCGATGTTCAGTGAGCTGATACCCAAGCTGGTGGTGCTCATGGCATCAAAGTCAATGGTGATCAAATCTGTAGATTTTACACCGACCTGGAAATCCAGCGAGGTGCTGGTACCAGCAGAGACTTTGAACTGCACACCACGGGCATCTGCATAACCCAGTGAACCTGCATCAGATGCAGCTGCACGGGCGTTCAGTGACGCAGCATCAACAGTCAGTTCAATACCATTACCGAATTTCAGGGTTTTTGAGCCTGAAGCGATAATACTGTTGGCCGTACCGGTGTTCTCGTCTTCAACAACAGCTGAATAACTTGAACCATCTTCACCGGTAATACGGTATTCAACTGTCTCTAGCGCACCAGTGCTGGCGTTGGCAGCTGTGTAACGGCTGCTCAGGGTATACGCCTGGTCTTTGGTTGAACCGGAGGTGCTGATCGCACCGGCAAACGTGGTTGCCGTGCTGTTGATCAGGGCAGCAGCAGCCGCCTCGTCAATAGCAGCAGATTCAAAACGGGCTGTAGATGCACCGGCAACAGACAGGTTGAAGCTTAAACGCAAGTCTGTCTGGGTCAGTGCGGCTGTGGTCAGTGCCGTAGCTGTTACGGTCAGATCAAAGCTGTTGTGGTTGTTGTTCACATCCCGCATCTCAATAATAGAGGTGGTTGGTGCCGTTTCACTGGCAACGCCACGGAATGTCTGGTTACCAATCACCACTTCAATCTGGGTCTGGCCACCAAGGTCAACGGTGGTTGCGGATTTTACTTCACCAGCAACCTGACCACGGATGTTAGCAACGGTAAAGTCGGTTGTACCCGTTGTACCCAGCGTAGAGGTGCTGGAAGTAATGTCGGTTGTACCACCAACGGCAGCGCGTTTGTTGGTTTCACCTAATACCTTGTCACCACCATTCAGCATGGCAATACCGTTCACCTGTGTCTGGGAAGCGGTTTCACCAACCTGGGTGATCAACTGACTGAATTCCTGTTGCGCAAACTGACGCTCAGAAGAACTCAGGGTACCGTTGACAACCTGGGTTGCCAGGGTTTTCATACGGGTGAGAATGTCACCAATCTGACCCAGACCACCAGTAGCAACCTGCAGAATCGACGCACCTTGTGATGCGTTGCTGGAAGCCTGACGGAGGGTAGCGATATCAGCGCGCAATTTGTTGCTGATGGCGAGTGAAGATGCATCATCGGATGCTTTCACGATACGGCTACCAGAAGACATCTTCGCGATGGATGAAGACGCCATGGTGCCGGCGTTGCTCAAGAACCGTTGGGCACTTGAAGCAGCGGTGTTGGTTAAAATCGAGTTAGCCATTGTAGATTCTCCTGCTACTTGCGTTGGATTAAAGTTATTGGCCTACCTAGCCAGTAGAAGCGTCATGCTTCTTGAATCAACCTATGGTATGCATAAGGCGTGCCAAATTTGCCGCACCAGGCAATAATGACGCGGCAAAAGCTGCCATAATGGCGGAAAATATGATGTTTTGCAGGGCGGCAGTTTATGCCGCTAGTGTACTTGTTATGGTGCAGCTCGGCAATTTTTGCCGCCTGGCACATAACGGGCGGCAATTTTTGCCCGGCAGTTTTTGCCGACTGGTATGATCAAGCGTTACAAAATGCCGTGAAAATTGGATCACCCGCATGCGGGGGGAATGAGTGTGGTGTTGGAGTATACTTCTTCCGCATTCCCCCGCGCATGCGGGGATCCAAAGGTGATACAAATCACATCTGCTGTTTTTTAATGACACCCCCCGCGCCCTTGCATTCTGCAACCCGTTCGTTATAACCACGTCAACAGCATTAAGAGGACGTTGCCATGACTGATACCACCTTTGACCTGATCATTATCGGTGCGGGGCCTGGTGGCTATGTCGCGGCCATTCGCGCCACACAGCTGGGGATGAAAACCGCGATTATCGATAAACGCGCCACCTGGGGTGGCACATGCCTGAATGTGGGCTGCATTCCGTCAAAAGCCCTGCTGCAGTCCTCGGAAAAATATCATGAGGCCGCACATGAGCTGAAGGCGCATGGTGTGGTGACGGGTAGTTTAAAACTGGATCTGTCCACCATGCTGGCACGCAAAGATAAAGTGGTGGATGACCTGACCAAGGGCATTGCGTTCCTGTTGAAGAAAAACAAAGTGACCGGCTTTACCGGTGCGGCCAGCATTCAGAAAGATAAGTCTGTGCTGGTGACCGATGCCAAGGGCGGTACACAGACCCTGACTGCAAAGAATATCCTGATTGCCACCGGCTCTGAAAGCCTCAGCCTGCCAGGTGTCACGATTGATGAAAAAGTCATTGTCTCCAGCACCGGCGCGCTGTCGCTGGCCAAAGTGCCCGAAAAACTGATTGTGATTGGCGGTGGCTATATTGGTCTGGAACTGGGGTCTGTCTGGCAACGTCTGGGCGCACAGGTTACCGTGGTGGAATACCTGGATCGTATCGTACCCGCCATGGATCATGAAGTGGGCAGTGCGCTGCAGAAAGTCCTGACCAAACAGGGGATGGCCTTTAAGCTCTCCACTAAAGTCACCGGTATTAAAACAGCAAAGAATAAAGCCACTGTCAGTGTCGAACCTGCCGGTGGCGGCAAGGGGGAAACCCTGGATGCCGATGTGGTGCTGATTTCCATTGGCCGCAAGCCGTTTACCGATGGTCTGGGACTGGATGCCGTGGGCGTAAAACGTGATGACAAAGGGCGTATCGCCGTTGATCATCATTTCAAAACCAATGTTGATGGCATTTATGCCATTGGTGATGTGATTGCCGGTGCGATGCTGGCACATAAAGCCGAGGAAGAAGGCGTTGTGTGTGTGGAAATGCTGGCCGGACAACAGCCACACATCAACTATGATGCGATTCCTGGCGTTGTCTACACCTGGCCGGAAGTGGCCACCGTGGGTAAATCTGAAGAACAGCTGAAGGCTGACGGCACCGCCTATAAAGTTGGCAAATTCCCGTTTCTGGCCAACAGTCGGGGCAAAGCCACCGGCAATACCGAGGGATTCGTCAAATTACTGGCCTGTGCCACAACAGACAAACTGCTGGGGGCGCATATTATTGGCGCCGAGGCTGGTACGATGATTGCCGAACTGGCGCTGGCTATTGAATTTGGCGCATCTGCCGAAGACATTGCCCGCACCTGTCACGCCCACCCGACACTAAATGAGGCGGTGAAAGAAGCGGCTCTGGCGGTGGATGGCCGCGCCGTGCATGTGTAGCATATATAGACATAGTTTAAAACTGCACCACTATTCTACACTGCTGGACGATGAACCCCAGCCTTCGCTGGGGATTCGATAGGTATTGCATCATCTTCTTGCGAATCCCCA
>JANMDF010000082.1:0-4587 GCA_031376145.1 Alphaproteobacteria bacterium | reverse complement strand
TGAAGATCGTTTTGGTATTGTTGGAATCGGCAAACTTGGCAAAGGCTTTTACATACTCAGTGGCAACAAAATAATTCAGCGCTTGGGTATCACCACGGCGCACGGCTTCAGAAACCATGGCGGTGGCTTTGGCTTCGGCCTCGGCCTGGCGTTCTCTCGCTTCTGCATCCCGGAAAGCCGCTTCACGGCGGCCTTCGGCCTCCAGAATTGCGCCTTGTTTTTCACCCTCAGCGCGTAAAATGGCAGCACTGCGTTCGCCTTCGGCCTGTAGGATCTCAGCACGTTTCTGGCGTTCAGCTTTCATCTGGCCAGCCATGGATTCCACCAGATCTTTAGGGGGAGAAATATCGCGAATTTCCACACGGGTGATCTTCACGCCCCAGGGGCTGGTAGCCTGATCAACAACCTTTAACAGGTTGAGATTAATATGTTCACGGTTGGACAACAGTTCGTCCAGATCCATCGAACCCATGACGGAACGAATGTTGGTCATCACCAGGTTTAAGATCGCGTTGCTCAGGTTATTGACTTCATAAGCCGCACGGGCGGCATCGGTGACTTGAAAAAACACCACGCCGTCACAGCGTACCATGGCGTTATCCTTGGTAATCACTTCCTGCGATGGTACATCCAGCACGGTTTCCCGCACACTGACCTTTGCGCCGATACGCTCAACAAACGGGGTAATAAGGTGCAAACCAGGCGGCAGGGTTTGAACATATTTACCGAACCGTTCAACAGTGTACTGCATGCCCTGGGGCACAATGCGCACCCCCTGCTGCACCACCAGCAATGCCAGAAAGACAATAATGATTGAAAGAACACCAAAATCCATGGATTGTACTCTTTGTTGTGTTACCCCTTGGCAACCTAACAGGAAATATTATATATTCAAGTATGGCTTTATTGAAGATTTACACGGCACCCGACCCGGTGTTGAAAAAAGTTGCAGTACCGGTTGACGCCGTGGAAGACAGTATTCGGCAAACGCTGGATGACATGCTGGAGACCATGTATGCCGCGCCAGGGATTGGCCTGGCTGCCCCGCAGGTGGGGATCAGCCTGCGTATGCTGGTGGTGGATGTGATGCAGCGTGATGGTGTGCGTGAGCCGCTGAAGATTATTAATCCAGAAATCACCTGGGTTTCGGATGAGGACAGCAGTTATAATGAGGGCTGTTTATCATTGCCGGAACATTACGCGGACGTAGTGCGTCCGGCGGCGATTCGTCTAAAATATCTTGATGAACAAGGTGTTGAGCAGTCATTAGAAGCCGACGGCCTCCTGGCTACCTGTCTACAGCATGAGATTGACCACCTGGATGGTATTTTGTTTGTGGATCATATTTCGGCACTGAAACGCAATATGATCTTGCGTAAACTCCTGAAAGCCAGAAAAAATCAGGAAGACAGCCTGCTGCATCAGTTATAAAAAACACCAGTTAAGCACAGCCCATAAGCCGGTGCTGTCTGTCCACCAGCGCGGCGGTCTCTGGCCGCCAGAACATCCGCGATTTTTTCCGGAGGCCATACACCGCGCCCGACCAGCGATAAGGTGCCAATCATATTACGTACCTGATGGTGCAGAAAAGATTTTGCAGCCACGTGCGCGGTAATTGTCTCATCCTGTCTGCTAAAATCCAGCCTGTCCAGCGTCCGAATCGCATGCGCGGCCTGGCACTCCGTGTCGCGAAAGGTTGTAAAATCATGCGTGCCCAGCAGATACGCTGCCCCCTGGTGCAACAGTTCAAGATCCAGCGGCTGCATCACATGCCAGGCACGGTTTTTATGTAAGGCGGTTGGCGTGGGACGATTAATGATCGTGTATGCATATTCACGGCGAATGGCGTCAAAACGGCAGTGAAAATCATCATTAACAATCTCGGCATGGACTGCAACGACATCCTTAATGTCTGCCATATGTAAATGATAATTAATCGCCAGTGGCAGGTTGCGGGGATTGATGAATTTATCAAGATTCACATGGCACACCTGCCCGCTGGCATGCACGCCGGCATCGGTGCGGCCAGCGGCAAACAGCGTCACTGCTTTGCCTTCTATTTTGGTAAGTGCATTTTCCAGCACTTCCTGCACACTTATACAGTGCCCCTGCCGCTGCCAGCCATGAAAGGCAAGGCCATCGTACTCTACCAGAATTTTATACCGCAAGGCGTGTGCCTTTCGGGATGGGATAACCACGGAGGAAATCTGCCGTCGGCATGGGGTGTTTGCCTTGCCGTTGTATCACTTCAATACGGATGGCCTGCTGGCCACAGGCCACCGTCAGTGCATCATCGATTGTTTCGCCAGCAGAACAATGCTGCGTAACGAATGCCGCTTGCAGGACTTTAAACGTTTCAGTCTGGTAGATGAAATATGCACCAGGCTTTGGCGAAAATGTCTGTATTTGCAAAAGTATATCCGTTGCGGGACGTTGCCAGTCGATGCGCATATCATCTTTGCTAATTTTGTGGGCGTAGGTTACACCCGTTTCTAGCTGTGGTATCGCAACCAGATCAGACAATTGTTGCAACGTCGAAACGATAAGATCGCCACCCAGTACCGCCAGATCATGGGTAAGGTTCTGGGCATTGTGCTCTGCCGTAATAGCCAGGCTGGCTTTGGCCAGGATGGCACCGGTATCGAGCCCCGCATCCATCTGCATGATGGTCACCCCCGTTTCTTCATCGCCTGCCAGCAAGGCGCGATGCACGGGGGCAGCACCGCGCCAGCGTGGTAATAATGACGCATGAATGTTGAGACAGCCATATTGCGGCAAATCCAGCACAGCCTGTGGCAGGATTAAACCATAAGCCGCTACCACAATCACGTCTGGTGCATACCTGGCAAGTGCCTCCAATACCTCTGGTTTTTTCAGGCTTAAAGGCGTTTCAATGCGCAGGTTGTGCTGTTCCGCCCAGGTCTGTACGGCTGAAGCCTCCAGTTTATACCCCCGTCCAGCTGGCCTTGGCGGCTGGCTGTACACCGCCAGTATTGTATGTCCAGCATGATACAAGGCTGCAAGAGTTGTGGCGGCAAAGGGCGGCGTGCCCATAAAAATAATCTTCATTAACGATAAGCCTTGCGATATAGCGAATGGGTTTCATAAATACTCATTATAAAACGCAACGCAACCTACACAACAATGGATTATTTTTTACAGCAACTGATGAATGGCCTCAGTCTTGGCGCAATCTATGGCTTGATTGCCCTGGGATATACCATGGTGTACGGCATCGTGGGCATGATCAATTTTGCCCATGGCGAAATTTATATGGTCAGCGCCTACATTGCCTTTACGGCATTTGCCGTATTGGCAACCTTCAGTTTTGCGCCGGTATGGCTGGCAATTCTTTTGGTGCTGGTGATTGCCATGGTGTTTACGGCTTTATATGGGTGGACGGTAGAGCGTATCGCCTATAAACCCCTGCGCAATTCAAACCGCCTGGCACCCCTGATTTCTGCCATTGGTATGTCTATTTTTCTGCAAAACTATGTGCAATTACTGCAGGGCGCACGGGTAAAATCATTGCCACCAGTGATACAGGGGCAGTTTACGCTGCTGCACAGTGATGTTGCACCGGTGACCATCAGCTATGTTCAGGTGTTGATCATTGCCCTCACAATTATCTTGATGCTGGGCTTTACCTGGCTGATCCAGAAAACATCCCTGGGGCGTGCGCAACGGGCGGTTGAACAGGATGCAACCATGTCTGCCCTGCTGGGCATTAATGTTGATCGCACCATTTCCATTACCTTTATTATTGGTGCAGCCCTGGCGGCAGTGGCCGGCGTGATGGTGATTTTATATTACGGTATTCTCGATTTTTACATGGGTTTTCTGGCGGGAATTAAGGCATTTGCGGCGGCAGTGCTGGGTGGGATTGGTTCTTTGCCAGGCGCAATGCTGGGTGGTTTTCTGATTGGGCTGATTGAAACGTTCTGGTCGGCGTATGTGGATGCCGAATATAAAAATGTGGCGGCATTTGCCGTGCTGGTGCTGGTATTGATCGTGCGTCCCAGTGGCTTACTGGGCAAGCCATCGGTGGAGAAAGTGTAATGCTTGCAGCTGCATTGAAACCAAGTCTTTTATGGGCATTGCGGGCAGCCCTGCTGGCCTTGCCGCTGGCGGGTCTGGCAACAGTGGATGATACAAAAGGCGGTGTGTTGCTGCTTACCCGGTTCGACTGGATTGCCTATGCAGCCTTTGGGGCTTTCTTGATTAGTTACGTTACCGTAACATTTAAAAAAAGACAACTGGCAGCAGGTGGATTGCTGCAACGCCTGCCGTTGCCGTCTGAACGCCTGATCTGGCGCGTACTGCTGTGTGCGGCAGTAATTCTGCCGTTTATACTGCCCCGTAATCTTATTGACCTGTTCAGCCTGGTGTTGCTGTACCTGATGCTGGCCTGGGGGATGAATATTGTTGTTGGACTGGCTGGGCTCCTGGATCTTGGTTATGTCGCTTTTTATGCGATTGGTGCGTACAGCTATGCACTGGCTAGTTATCATTTAGGCCTTGGATTCTGGGAGGCCTTGCCGCTGGCGGTGCTGTTGAGTGGGCTGTTTGGTTTGCTGCTGGGTTTTC
>JANMDF010000066.1:0-10135 GCA_031376145.1 Alphaproteobacteria bacterium | reverse complement strand
TGAAGATGCTAAAGGTATTGATTCCGGTGCCGTTTACATTTTCCGCGAGTCCGCCGACGCTTACAGGCAGGTTGCCAAGATGGAGCCCAAAGAACATCACCGGTAGCATCAACGATATTGCCAAACAACGTTCCGGAACGCAGTTCTTTGGGCTCCATCTTGGCAACCTGCCTGTAAGCGTCGGCGGACTCGCGGAAAATGTAAACGGCACCGGAATCAATACCTTTAGCATCTTCAAGGTGAGCCCCAACAATAACATCTTTGCCAGCAAGTGTCACCGCAGAGCCAAACATATCGCCCGCCAGGATATCTTCGGAAACAATACGGCTGTGCAATGTCCAGTCATTACCTTTGTTTTTATAGATGTAGGCTGCACCGGCACTGATGAGTTTATCATCGCGTTCGCCAGGTGCACCGATAACCAGGGTATCACCGGCAATATCCATACTTGAACCAAACATGGCCTTGGCAACAGGTTTGGCGGGTAGTAGTTTTGCCGTCTGCTTCCAGGTTTTTCCGGTTTTCGTAAAAATATAGACGGCGCCGGCGCGGTAAGCTTTTTCGCTGTCCCATGGGGCACTGATAGCCATTGTATGGCTATCAAGAGCAATGCTTACGCCAAAAACATCTTCTAAATCAGGTTTTTGTGGTTTCAGTCTGCCACCGTAGACGATGCCGGATTTGGCATTTTTTGTATCAATAACACAGCTGTCTTTGTCTGGTGGGCACACACTGGCCGCCATCGCTGGCGGTGCAGCAACCGTGGAACTCAAGACAGCAATACACAGAAACAATAGTTTAGACATATGACCTGTTACAGCTTCTTCCTGAAGCATGCCCTTATTAAGCGAACATGACGGTCTGTGTAAAGAGCGTTTATAAAGGCGAGAGTATAACATGGTATAACGCTCCGTATTATTTGTAATAAGTCCATACGTTAGTGTTCATACTGTCGTCGCGTGTGTGGGATTCAAGGCCGCTTGCGTTCATGAAAAACTGATGCGCTCCGCGTGCCTGGAAGTCTTTACGATTCAGGCTGATTGCGCCATCACAGTGCAGATGATCATGAAACGGCGCGATGTAAACGGTGGTTTGATCGCAAACAGGTGTGGTGACATCGCCGCGCCGCTGCATGACGATCCTGGCCGCATGCAGGGCAAGGGTGCAGTGTGTGGTCTCGCATTGCAGCGATGCTGGCCAGGTTGTATCTGGCTTGCGTGGATCAAGCACCACCGCACTGTCATAACCAAAACTGGCTGGCCACTCTTTCCAGATAAAACTGTTATTGCTGTGTGCCAGAATATACAGGCGGTTACCTTCTTCCCAGGCGAGATGCTGACCATCGGCAGTGAGGCTCAGGATGGGGCGGGGCTGCTCGCCATACATCCAGAATGCCAGCAGCACGGGAACGCATGCGGTTATACGCCACCAGTGTCTGCTGAGAAACAGCACAGCCAGGCCAGCCAGCAGCAATGCCGGCACCCAGGCCGACATGGGCAGGACACGCAGCTGGGCGTACGGCAGGTCAGCAATTGTCTCGGCTGTGTACAGCATTAACCAGGTGGCAAGATCCGCCACATATACCACCGGCGCTGCCGCCTGCAGCGGCAGTAATAACAATATGATGCCTAAGAGCGGCATGATCAGCACGCCGGTCAAGGGTACGGCCAGCATGTTGGCCAGGACGCCATATACGGAAATGGTCTGGAAGTGATACGCGCCAATCGGCGCAGTGGTCAAGGTAATGAGGCCGGTAGATACCAGCAGTGCTGTCAGGGGACGCCACAGGCGGCGATACAGCATGCCTGCTGTTTCCGGAACGCTGTGCCGCTGCCATGCCTGATAAAACAGAATCAGCGTTAATACGGCGGTGAAAGACAGTTGAAAACTAGCCCCCGTTATGGCCTGCGTATCCGTAATCAGGATAAATACGGCGGCCAGCAGCAGCGACCACAGGGACACTACCTGACGATCAAGCAGAACCGCCAGCAGTACCAGCGTGGTCATCAGCAGTGCCCGCAATGTCGGCACACCACCACCCGTCAGGCAGTAATAGGCAACTGCGACCACCCAGGCAAATACGGCGGCATATTTCTTTACTGGCCAGCGCATGGAGCCTGGCCATAATACCAGCAACATACGAAACACGCCGAATGCCAGCCCCGCCACCATGGCCATATTCATGCCGGAAACGGACAGCAGGTGGGTCAGGCCGACAATGCGCATCTGTTCTTCAGTTTTCTTGCTGAGATAGCCCTGTACACCGGTCAGCAGAGCAACGGCTACGGCACCTGTCTGCTCCCGGGCAAAGGCGTTAAACAGTGTTTCAGACAGTGAAAAGCGGTGTTCTGCCCAGAATCGCCAGAACTGTGTGTGCCAGTCCATGGCCGTATCCTGTCCCAGAATCGTCAGACGCCCCATGACAAAGCCGGTGGCATCAATTCCCTGTTCATAAAACCATTTCTGGCCATCAAAGCCATCCGGGGTCATGGGGGCTTGCGGGCGGCCGATGCGGATGAGGCCGCTCACCTGGTCACCCGGCAGGGGAACAGGGGTGCGGGCGGCACTGGTTACCCGCAGGGCACGCGGTAGCTGTTTGCTGTCCATCCCTTCCAGTGCTGTCGGCACAATCACATACCGCCAGCGGCCATGCTGGCGATCCACATCCTGCACCATACCGGTCATGCGGAAGGTCTGCATGTACAGTGCCAGGTCTTTGGCAACGGCGGTGCTGGTGCAGCACAAAAAGAAGATGAGTGTAAGGTAGCGCATGGGTTTCACAATAGCAGAACTGAGGCAAGGTATTAAGGCAGGGTATTACTGTCATTCTGAACGAAGTGAAGAATCCCAGTCTTCCAGGGGATCCTTCGCTACGCTCAGGATGACAAAAAGAGGTGAATGTGCCGCAATTTGTTATACCGGTATTTCCCATTTTTCCTACTAAAAAATTGACACACGGCAGATGCCGTGCAACCACGCGGTATGCCTGATCTTCATCCTTTTACTGTTGCCCTGGTGGGACGCCCGAACGTTGGCAAGTCCAGCCTGTTTAACCGGCTGGTGGGTAAACGCATTGCCATTGTTGATGATACACCCGGCGTAACGCGGGACTGGAAGGAAGGCCAGGCACGATTACAGGATATGCACCTGACGGTGCTGGATACCCCAGGCCTGGAAGATCTGTTTGGCGGCAGTCTGGAAACCCGCCTGAAACAGCAGGCAGCGCAAGCCATGGCACGGGCAGACGTGATCTTGCTACTGTTTGATGCGCGTACGGGCTTGACGCCCATGGATGAACACTTTGCCGCCTGGCTTCGCACCTTGAATAAACCGGTGCATGTGGTGGCCAACAAGGCGGAGACCGATCAGGCGGAAGCCCTGCAGTACGAAGCCTTTCGTTTAGGCTTTGGTACGCCGGTGAGTCTATCGGCATTACAGGGGTATGGCCTGGAAGATCTGGCAGAAGTGATCCGTCCCTATTATCGCCCCATTGAGGCGACACAGGCGCGGCCGGATACGATCAGCCTGGCCATTGTCGGGCGGCCTAATGCTGGCAAGTCAACGCTGCTCAATGCCATTATCGGTGAGCAACGGGTATTGACGGGGCCGGAGGCGGGGCTTACCCGCGATGCCATCAGTGTAGACTGGATGCATGGGGAGCAGGCTTTTAAATTAGTCGATACGGCGGGAATGCGCCGGCGCAGCCGTATTGAAGAGGCTCTGGAAAAAGCCTCAACATCTGAAACCCGCCACGCCCTGCAGTTTGCCAATGTGGTGGTACTGATGGTGGATGCCAATCTGGGGATTGATAAGCAGGATTTGACCATTGCCCAGTTGATTCAACGTGAGGGGCGCGGCCTGGTGGTTGCCCTTAATAAATGGGATCTGGTGGCGGACAAAAAGGCGTTTCTGGACGATGCCACCTATCGCTTTGGTACGGCACTGGCGGAAATGCGGGATACGCCGCTGGTGCCAATTTCTGCCCTGAAGGCCAGGCAGTTTGATCCGCTGTTCACCGCTGTGCAGCAAGTCTATAAGGCATGGAACAGTCGTGTACCGACATCGCCGCTCAATGACTGGCTGAAGGAAATGTCGGAGCGGCACCCAGCACCGCTGGTGGCAGAGCGTCGTCTGAAAATCAAATACATGACCCAGATTAAATCGCGCCCGCCAACCTTTGCCGCGTTCAGTACCAGTAATATTGATGCCCTGCCGGAGGATTATAAACGCTATCTGATCAATGGCCTGCGCCAGACATTTAGCCTGCCCGGTACACCCATTCGCCTGGTGGTGAAAAAGGGCAAGAATCCGTATGTCGGGTAGATTGTGCGATAATCGCTTAAGATTTGCAATATGACATCCTATGTGATACCATAATGCGATTGGTTCTGGATACAGATGTTGTTGTGGCAGCGTTCAGAAGTGCTCAGGGAGCTTCTGCCGCGCTGTTATACGCGGCAGATATGGGATATGTTAATCTTTTTGCAACAGTAGCATTAATGCTGGAGTATGAAGCTGTCTGCAGCCGACCTGCACAAGTTGCCGCCGCAAATGTCCGGCAGCAGGGTTTGCAGGAGTATCTCGGTGGTCTGGCAGTGCTGATGCAACCCGTATGTAATTATTTTGTTTGGCAACCACAGTTGTTGGATGTTGGTGATGAATTGGTGCTTGAAGCGGCTATGAATGGACGTGCTGAAGCGATCGTAACGTTTAATGTCAAAGATTTTGCCGGTGTTCCGGAGAAATTTGGCATTGAAATTGTCAACCCAAAAGAGATTTTATGGAGACTGAACCCATGACACAGCAACGTCACCCCACATACCCGTTACGGATGTCAGGCAGTGTTAGGAGATCTGCCGCTCTATACGCCAAAAAAGATGGCAGTAGTTTAAATCATTTTATTGAGCTGGCTGTTGCTGAGAAAATTGCCCGCCTTGAAGCAGAAGAATTTTTTACACAGCGCCGTCAGGGTGCTGCACCGGAAGCGTTCTGGGATTTTATGAACCGTACCGACAGCCCACCACCTCAGGCAGGTGATGAAATGCCGGAAGATAGTGCATTTGCAGCAAAATTACGCGTACTACGCAACGATCCATCCAGACGAAAATTACAGGATTAAGTGGTCAATTGGCCTGATTTTCTTAAAAAAGCACTGCCCGATTTATCGGGCATCAGGATTAATTGTTCACCGGTTCTGTGACAAAACGCATCAATAGCCTGCTTTGCTCCTGGCCAGTGGCCGCTGCTGTAATCGTGCAGCACGAATAATCCCCCCCTGGGCATGCGTGGGTAAAAGAAGTTTAATCCAGCCTCCATCGGCTTAAACAAGTCGCAATCCAGATGCACCAGTGCGTACTGACGGTGTTCATGCTCTTTGGTAATGCAGTCCGGGAAATAGCCTTTAACAAAGTGCGTGCCCCCGTAATCCGTGCCGAGGGTTTGACGCACCATGTCGATAGATGTATTGCTGAAGTCATGCGTTATTGCCGTTCCGGTGAGATCGCGACCATCAAATCCCGTAAACGTATCAAATAGGAATAGCTTTCTATCTGATATGCTGGCGTAATATTGTAATACAGCAGCAGTATTACCCCGCCAGACGCCAAGTTCAGCAAAATCCCCTGGAATATTATCGGCCAGAATCTGTTTACAGTTCATCAGCAATGCCCACAGGCGCACAATATCACCAGCGTTATTCTTTTGATTACCTTCGATAAAATTCTTTAGCAGCGTTTTGAATTCAGGGTGTTGATTAAAATCAGCAGCAGCGTCAGGCTGATACGTTATGTATGTTTTTGTGAAAGACGACAGCCCCGCTTGAAAAATAAGCGATTGTAGAGCATACCATATTTTTTGCGTGAATGAGCGTTGCATTGCGATGTTTTCTGTTTCAGTGCTGTGGCCGTGTATGTCAGAATTACATCGTGCTGTCATATTGTTTGCAGAAAAGTGTTTTATAGCTGATTGATGAATTAACTGGACACTCTCCACAACACCGCGTCACTCTGGCCGGGTAATGGAGTCCATTATTTTACAAATGGATGCCGGAATAAATCCGGCATGACGCAACGTGGTTGATAGTACAGGTAATTGTGCAATCAGCTATAGGGCGTGTCATAAAATAGCCTCCGCCTTACTTGCAATTGTGACGTCCATCACATCTAACCCTGCCGAGATACCCTATACTTGTACGGTCATTTACAAGGTGTGCTGATATGACTGATTATACGGTTGATTTCGTCGATGCCAGCCATGGTGAACTTCCCGGGGGGTTAAGTCGGGAATCCGCAGCAGCCGCTGCCTTAACGCTTTACAACATGGCTCAAAACGGCAGTCATTCCAGCAGCTTTGCCCGCAAAGCGCCTGGAGACTCATTGATTCGGGTACTGGCCACATCCCAGTTGATGCAGCCACTGACCCGGATCACGGCACGGGAGAATGTGCAGTCTCTATCCATAAAGCATCAAAATGTCATTTTCTATCCGGGTAGCAGCACACATTTATTGGATGCCGCGATGCAGGCACTGTTGGCTGCTGGTGTCAGTAAAAAATATTTTATCGCCCCGGAAGGGCACTACAAATCCCTGCAACGTCATGCTGCTGCAGAAAATACTGGGGTGAGAGGTATTCCGCTGAATGCCGCACTGCACGTTGACGTGCAGACTCTGGACAATATGGTAAGCAGAGACAGAGCACCTATCGCTGGTTACATTGAAACACGCCCGGGCAATCCATTCATTGTCCCCGATAACCTGGCACACCAGCTGCGCGTTGCCGGTATTCTAAAAAAGCATGGCGTCCCCTATATCCACGATGCCCTGTTTGCGGCGTTTGACCCAGGGTTTACGCCTATGGCCAACCTGGTTGTGGAGGGTGAAAGCATGGCAGCACGCGGCATTACCATTATCGGTAATTCCAAAACACAAGGGGTTGATGCGCCGTTTCGCTGTTCCGCCGCCTATGTACCGCAACAGCAATGGTTTGACAGTATGGTAACAACTATTCCGGAAACGTATACCGACGCGGCGAATATCTTTAGCTATATGGCACTGCTGGATCTGTCGCCAGGCAGAGCCATGCGCATGGTCGACCTTGCGGCAGTGCAAAGTGAAAAGTTTCTTAAAGCCTTAACGGTGTGTAACACCGCCATGGCACCGTTTGCCCTTGAGACCATAGGGGTGCAGGGCAAAAGTCCCTATATCGCCTTAAAACCTAACACATACCTGGAGAATGGCTTGAAGGCCCTGTACCCAGGTGTCTGGCAGCAAACCTTGCAAAAAGCACTGCATGATATGGTGGGGGTGCAGTCTCTAGCTTTGACCACAACCGGCTATACGGTTGATGGTGTGCGTCTCAACATCATTGCTCCGGAATATCAGGAAAAACGCCAACCGGAAAATCTGGATATATTGATTAGCAGAATGCAGGAATTTGCGCAGCAAATCATGTCCCCTCGCTGATTGTACTTGCCAGTATTCGGCAGCCTCGCATAAATGCATCCATGCAGCACCCCGTTTTCATTCTCAACCTGTCCTGCCGTGATCAACAGGGAATTGTTGCCTCTGTTGCCGGTTTTCTGGCGCAGCAGGGTTGTAACATCCTGGAATCTGCGCAGTTTTTTGATGCGCCCAGCGGCCAGTTTTTCCTGCGCACCCAGGCGGTGAGTGAACAAGGCAGGGATATTGTCAGCATCCGTGAGGCCTTTCAGCACATTGCAAGCACGTATGCCATGCACTGGCGGCTGGAGGATCAGGCAATACGGCAGAAAGTCCTGATCATGGTTTCAAAATTTGATCACTGCCTGCACGCCCTGTTGTATCAGCACCAGACCGGCACGCTGCCCATGGATGTTGTTGGTATCATCTCGAATCACAGTGACTTACAACCCCTGGCAGATTTTTATAACATTCCCTTTCAGCATCTACCGGTAACACCCGCCACGAAAGCAATCCAGGAACAGGCATTGATAGATTTCATTGAGCAGCACAGCGTGGATCTGGTTGTGCTGGCGCGGTATATGCAGGTGCTGTCCGATGACTTGTGCCAGGTACTGCCCGGCAAAGTGATCAATATTCACCACTCCTTCCTGCCCAGTTTCAAGGGCGCAAAACCCTATCACCAGGCGCATCTGCGCGGGGTGAAAATTATTGGTGCCACCGCGCATTATGTCACCTGTGATCTGGATGAAGGCCCGATTATTGATCAGGAAACGGCGCGCATCAGCCATGCCCATACCCCCGAACAGATGATTGTTCTGGGACGCCACCTGGAAAGCCTGGTGCTGACTCGTGCCGTGCAGTATCATCTGGAGCGCCGGGTGATTTTACATGGCAACCGAACGGTGGTGTTCAGTGCGTGAGATGTGTGTATCGCGTCATACCGACTTGTTTGATGAAAAAAAATAGCGTAGAACGCTATCTTCGAACATAGGAAATGTTATGACCACTCAAGTTCTCATGCCCGCCCTAAGCCCGACAATGACCGAAGGCAATCTTGCCAGATGGCATAAAAAAGAAGGTGATACCGTCAATGCCGGCGATGTACTCGCCGAGATTGAAACGGACAAAGCCACCATGGAAGTGGAAGCGGTGGATGAGGGCATCCTGGGGAAAATTCTGGTGCCGGAAGGTACACAAAGCGTTGCTGTTAATACACCCATTGCCCTGCTGGTGGGTGAAGGCGAGACGGTACAGGATGTTGCTGTTGCGGCACCACAGGCTGCACAAGTCGCCGCTGTGTCCGCCCCAACAGTGGCAGCAGCACCGATTGCGGACAGCATTGGCGATGATCCGGCGTACGGCGAAACCCGCCCGTTGACTGTGCGTGAGGCGTTACGCGATGCCATGGCTGAGGAAATGCGCCGTGATGAAAATGTCTATGTCATGGGCGAGGAAGTTGCTGAATACCAGGGTGCTTATAAAATTACCCAAGGTCTGTTGCAGGAATTTTCCGCACGGCGTGTGATTGACACACCCATCACCGAGCATGGTTTTGCCGGTCTGGCGGTGGGAGCAGCGTTTATGGGCTTGCGTCCCATTGTGGAATTCATGACCTTTAACTTTGCCATGCAGGCCATGGATCAGATTATCAATTCCGCAGCCAAAACCCTGTATATGTCCGGTGGGCAGATGGGTTGTCCGATTGTCTTCCGGGGGCCAAACGGGGCGGCGGCGCGGGTGGGTGCACAGCACTCGCAATGTTATGCCAGCTGGTATGCGCATTGCCCCGGCCTGAAAGTGATTGCTCCCTATAGTGCTGCCGATTGTAAAGGTCTCCTGAAGGCGGCTATTCGTGACAACAACCCTGTTATTTTCCTGGAAAATGAAATTACCTACGGCATGACGTTTGATGTGCCGGTGGACGAAAACTTTATCCTGCCTATTGGTAAGGCGCGGGTGGTGCGTTCAGGTAAGGATGTGTCAATCACCACCTTTTCTCTGATGGTCAAACACGCCCTGGAAGCAGCCGAAGAGCTTGCAAAACTTGGTATTGATGCCGAAGTGATTGATTTGCGAACCATTCGACCGCTGGATGTGGAAACGATAGTGCGCTCTGTGCAGAAAACCAACCGTATTGTATCTGTTGAAGAAGGCTGGCCGGTCGCGGGCATGGGGTCAGAAATTGCAGCGCAGATGATGGAAAACGCCTTTGATTATCTGGATGCACCTGTATTGCGGGTGACCGGCAAAGATGTGCCGCTGCCGTATGCCGCCAATCTGGAAAAGCTGGCGTTGCCGCAAGTGGCTGATATTATTTCGGCAGTGCGCCAGGTCTGTAACCGGTAGCGCGGCATGCGCATCCTGATTATTGACCCTGATGATCGCACGGCAAAGATGGCACGGGATATCGTGCTGTCGTTACGTGGTGATGCAATGGTAAAGCTGGCCAAGGGGGATGCCATTGCTTTTGCTCGGATGGATACGGTTGAACGGGTGATCTGGGAGTTTGCCCCTGATGCGGTGTTTGTCAGTGAAGATTTAAGTGCTTATGGTTTTTTTACACCGATCGTCGGGTGCGAAGTCACGACAGGGAAAGGGCATTTCAATGTCTTCCCAGTCCAGCCAGGCAGTCGCGTCCCGGATTTCCGGATCGAGGATTGGCCGCGACTGATGGAGAACCTGCGAAGCACGCCTGG
>JANMDF010000039.1:0-2417 GCA_031376145.1 Alphaproteobacteria bacterium | reverse complement strand
ATGTGCCCGGGTGTCCGCCAACGGCTGAAGCCCAGCTGTAGGGCATTCTGCAGCTGCAGAAAAAAATTAAACGTACCAGCATTTTTAATCGGTAGTTTTTATGGCAAAAGCCTATTGTACGCTGCAAGATCTGACCGCCCTGCAAGTGCATATCTCGGCGAAGCTGGGTGATAAAATCACGGCCGATATCGCACTTGATGAACTGGCGTTGACCACAACGGCTGATCATCTTCTGAAAGTCCTGACCTTTCTGCGTGATGATAAAAAGTGTCTGTTCAAACAGCTGATTGAGCTGGCAGGCGTTGATTACCCCGCCCGTGCCCAGCGGTTTGAGGTGGTATACTGTCTGCTGTCGCTGCATCATAACCGCCGTATCAAGGTAAGGGTCGTCCTTGACGCAGAGGCGGTTATTCCCTCGATTACCGGTGTTTACAGTGCGGCCGGCTGGATGGAGCGGGAATTGTGGGATATGTACGGTATCCGCGTTGCCGGCAATCCAGACCTGCGGCGCATTTTGACGGATTATGGTTTTGAGGGGCATCCCTTGCGTAAAGATTTTCCGCTGACGGGTTATTACGAAGTGCGCTATGATCCTTTGCAGCAGAAGGTGGTATACGAGCCGGTAACCCTGCAGCAGGACTTCCGCAGTTTTGATGCCTTAAGTCCTTGGGAAGGGGCTAAATATATCCTGCCTGGGGATGAAAAAGCTAGAGACGAAAAAAGTGGCAGCGCAACCTAGACCGGAGATGCTGAAAGCATCGTTAAAATTAAAACAACCTAAACACGAATGGATTCATAAGCACGCTGTTCCTACGGCCGCAGAGGGTTCAAAGGCGACTGTTCTGGAAGAAATGACTGCGCGTACAGTGGAGTATGCCATCAACGATGCCTTAATGGGACTGATTAATGGTGAGCATCTACCTCTTACAAAGCAGGCACTTTGGGAAACAACAGATGCGGGCTGTAACGCCAATTTTGTCGATGTGACAGACTACAATGCGGAGGAATATTTTTCTGGTATTCCCGACTGGGAAAATCAACCTGCCATTCAAGACCTTATTTATGGTATTTATGATGCCCAGTATCATGGGGTGCGGCAGGCGTTTCAGGATTTATCACTAACACCGGAAACGATATATACGATTACGGCAGAAAGCGTGCGGGATGTTGTGGAGGCTGTGGCGCAGACATATAAACAGAGTGCTCTTGAGACAATGACAGCCATAGAATCGATGCGAATTACTCCCGGTAGATAGACACAACGCTGAAAGAGATGCTGCCAGGTGCGTCATCGCTGCCACGCTGTAACTTTTTCGCTTTAGGGGGAACGCTTGCCCTTTACGCGCAGATAAAGCCGCCGTATAACCCAACCCCATGATGCATATTCCCGTTGGCCAGTTGCTGTTTGCGGCGTTCGCCGCCCTTGTCGTTCTGTCGGCACTGGCGGTGGTGTTTTCCCGCAATCCGGTGCATTCGGTGTTGTTTCTGATCCTGACGTTTGTCAATGCAGCTGGGTTATTCTTGCTGGCCAATGCTGAATTCCTGGCGATGATTCTGATCATTGTTTATGTGGGCGCGGTGGCGGTGCTGTTCCTGTTTGTCGTGATGATGCTGGATGTTGATTTTGCCGCCATGCGCACCCATTTTCGCCAGAATTTACCCATAAGCCTGCTGTTAAGCGGGATTCTGCTGGTACAGCTGTTGCTGCTTGCCCAGGCCTGGCATGTCGATGGTGGGGTGCGCGTCATGCAGGGTGCAGAGATGGTAAAGCTGATTGAGGCAGCGAAGGTTCCCAATGCCACAGCACTGGGGGCGCAGCTGTATACAAAGTATATGCTGGTATTTCAGGCTTCCGGTCTGGTGCTGCTGGTGGCGATGCTGGGCGCGATTACCCTGACATTGCGGCAGCGTGGCGGTGTGCGTCGCCAGAAAATATCCGTGCAGAATGCGCGGGATCCACGCAAGGCCATTGACGTGCGCACGGATGTCGTCAGCGGTAAGGGGATCGGCTGATGCTGCAGATGGTCCCAACGGAATCTTTTGTCACCCTGTCGGCGATGCTGTTTGCCATTGGCATGCTGGGGATTTTTGTGAATCGTCGCAATATTATCATGATTCTGATGGCGATTGAGCTGATTCTGCTGGCCGTGAACATTAATTTTGTCGCCTTTTCCGAGTATCATCATAATCTGAATGGGCAGGTGTTTGCGGTATTTGTGTTAACGGTTGCGGCAGCGGAAGCGGCGATTGGTCTTGCAATTCTGGTAATTTACTTCCGTAATCGCGGCAATATTGCTGTTGATGATGCCAGCGTGATGAAGGGCTGAGCATGAGTCATCTTGCCGTATATTACGCTGTCGTATTCCTGCCGCTGCTGAGTTTTGTGCTGGCGGGATTTTTCGGTCGCCTGCTGGGGG
>JANMDF010000038.1:0-5666 GCA_031376145.1 Alphaproteobacteria bacterium | reverse complement strand
TACCCATGATATGAATGGTGAGGTCAAAGGCCTGAATGAATTTGCGGATAACCATCCACCGGTGGCACCTGTATTTTTTGCGTTCCGCATTATGGTGGGGACGGGGGTTTTAATGCTGCTGGTCTCCTGGGGTGCAGTACTCTGGTTCTGGCGGCATAAAAATATCAATAAATTTCTGGCCATAGCACTGGTACCAATGGCGTTTTCAGGCTGGGTTGCAACGGTATCTGGTTGGTATGTCACCGAGATTGGCCGTCAACCCTGGCTGGTGAACGGCGTATTGAAAACCGTTGATGCGATTTCAGACGTACCCGCACCCATGATTGGCATCAGCCTGGCAATGTATCTGCTGATTTATGCCATATTAATGACCGCTTTTATATCTACCATTTTTTACATGGCACGCAAAGCCGGCCATAAAACCAGTGATACGCCGCCAACCAGTACTGGCCAGGCGGTTGTTGAAGCACTTGTATAAAAGGACTGCATCATGGAAATATTCGCAAATGGTCACTGGCTGCCGTTAAGTTTTGCAGCCCTGATGGGGCTGTCGATGCTGATTTATGCCATTCTTGATGGCTATGATCTGGGGGTGGGCATGTTGATGACGCAAGCCAGCGATGCCGAAAAAGACCGCATGATTGGTTCCATCGGCCCTTTCTGGGATGCGAATGAGACCTGGCTTGTGCTTGGGGTTGGCCTCCTGCTGGTAGCTTTTCCAAAGGCGCATGGTATTATCCTGACCAACCTGTATTTACCAGTCGCTGTAATGCTGATTGGTCTGACACTGCGCGGCGTGGCATTTGACTTTCGTGCCAAAGCCAGAATTGATCATAAAAACGCCTGGAATACCGCTTTCTTTGCAGGCTCCCTGATTGCTGCACTGGCACAGGGGTATATGCTGGGTGCTTATATTATCGGCTTTGAAAAAAGCTGGGGTGGCGTTGGCTTTTCCCTGCTGGTCGGCTTTTGTGTTGCCGCCGGATACTGCCTGATTGGCGCCAGCTGGCTGATCATGAAAACCGAAGGATTGCTGCAACAGAAAGCCGTGCGCTGGGCACGCGTATCCTTATGGGCAACCATGCTTGCCATTGCCCTGATTTCCATTGCAACGCCGCTGATCAGCAGCCGCATTTTTGAAAAATGGTTTACCTTTCCAAACATTGTTCTGCTGGCACCCATTCCGTTGATCACGGCGGCACTGGTTGTGTTGATGGAAGTCATGCTGCGGCAGCTGCCAAAACCTGATGACAAATGGTCATGGGTGCCGTTTGTCAGTACGATTGGCATTTTCATTCTGTGTTTTGATGGGCTGGCGTACAGTTTTTATCCCTACATTGTACCAGATCAACTGAAAATCGTTGATGCCGCAAGTTCGCCAGAAGCCTTGAAAATAATGCTGATCGGGGCATTGCTGGTGATTCCCATTCTACTGGCCTATACGGCGTTGGCTTACCGGATTTTTCGTGGCAAGGCACGTGATCTCAGTTACGAATAATGTGACGTCCGTCATATTCCGACAGCGGGGACTCTGTTACTATCTGTACATATTCATCAGATATTTTACAGGAAACGCCCTATGTCATTCAAAACATTATTTGCCAGTACCGCTGCTGTCACAGCGACGGTGTTATCTCCCATGGCTGTTGCCGCACAATCTTTACCCGCTGGCAATACCGCGTCAGCAGCAGGTAGCATACCATCCACCTGTCTGCGCATCCCAGCAACAGATAAGGCCATTGCACCACCCAAGTTTCAACCTGGCATTGCTGCAACACTCAGCAGCGTTATTTTGGCAGAAATTGTTCCCTGCCCAACACAGGGGATTATCGCCAAACCCGGGTATAATTTTTCAATGGTCAATCAGACCGCGGATGGAAAGCAAACACCCCTTAGCACCGTGGGCAACTTCCTGAAGTTAGACCCGCTGGGCAAAAATTCACCAGGTATTTTCATCGATCCTGAAGGAGATCGCACCATTAAAAACACGGTGCAATATTTTGTGGAAGATGCCGAAGTCAGAAAACCAGCCTCAACTATCTGTAAACTGCCAGTGACGGTTACCGTTCCTTACAGTGCATTGGATTTCAGCAAGATTGATCTTAATAACCCAAAGTCCGCAAAATCTTTCCAGGCTCTCAGACCTGTGCCTATTGATCAGCTCAGTATTACTTTTGGCAAGCCTGGATGTGGTGTGGATCCGACATCAATACCCTTACTTTTCACACAGCAGAACATCCGATCATAGGTCTCTCGCAGCATTCCCTACTTTCCTTGTTTACGCGCCTGCATAATGTGCTAGAACTGCCGGTAACAGGGAAAAACAAAGACTATGACCGATACCAGCAACACGTCATCCATTCAGCCCATCCGTCTTGAAGACGAAATGCAGAAGTCCTACCTCGATTACGCCATGAGCGTGATCGTGAGCCGGGCACTGCCGGACGTGCGCGATGGTCTGAAGCCGGTGCACCGGCGTATCCTGTTTGCGATGAAGGAGGGGGGTTACGACTCCACCAAGCCATACCGTAAATCCGCCCGTATCGTCGGGGATGTAATGGGTAAATATCACCCGCACGGCGACTCGGCGATTTATGATGCCATGGTGCGCATGGCACAGGACTTTTCCCTGCGCCTGCCATTGATTGACGGGCAGGGCAACTTTGGTTCCATGGATGGTGATGCCGCAGCAGCCATGCGCTATACCGAAGCACGCCTGGCCAAGGCTGCCGAAATGGTGCTGATCGACTATGACAAGGAAACTGTCGATTTCCGCCCAAACTATGACGATTCCGAACATGAACCGGTGGTATTGCCCGCCCGTTTTCCCAATATTCTGGTCAACGGCGGCAGTGGGATTGCCGTGGGCATGGCCACCAACATTCCGCCGCACAACCTGGGCGAAGTCATTGATGCCTGCTGTGCCTATGTTGACAATCCCAGCATCGATCTTGATGGTTTGATGGAATACGTCAAAGGGCCTGATTTTCCGACCGGTGCCCTGATTCTGGGGCGCAAAGGCATCATAGATGCCTTCCGCACCGGCAAAGGTTCGGTCATCATGCGGGCAAAAACCAAATTTGAACCATTCGGCAAAGATCGTACCGCGATTATTGTGAATGAAGTCCCGTATCAGGTGAACAAAGCCAAGCTGGTGGAACGCATTTCCGAAGTGGTGCGCGATAAACTGGTGGAGGGTATTTCCGAAGTCCGTGACGAGTCCGACCGCGACGGCGTACGCGTTGTCATCGAACTGAAACGCGATGCTGAACCAGAAATTATTTTGAATCAGCTATTTACCCATACATCCCTGCAAACCAGTTTTGGTGTGAATACCGTTGCCCTGGACAATGGTATGCCAAAGCTGATGAATCTCTTGGAGATCATCACCGCATTTGTGCAATTCCGTGAGCAGGTGATTCGCCGCCGCTCCCTGTTTGAACTGCGCAAAGCCCGTGAACGCGCCCATATTTTGGTTGGCCTGGCCGTGGCTGTTGCCAATATTGATGACATGGTGGCGCTCATCCGCCATGCGCCCGACCCGCAAACCGCTCGCGAACGCATGATGGCCAAGGACTGGCCAGCTTCAAGCGTTGCGCCATTGATCCGCATGGTGGATGAAAATTCACTGGGGGCAGGGGATACCTACCGCCTGAGTGAGATTCAAGCCAAAGCCATTCTGGATTTACGCCTGCACCGCCTGACCGGTCTGGAACGCGATAAAATCGGCAACGAGTTGAAAGAAGTTGTTGATATGATTGCAGAACTTCTCAACATTCTAGGTTCCCGCGACAAGCTGTTGACCGTCCTGAAACAGGAAATGCTGGAGGTTAAAGAAAAATTCGACACGCCACGCCGTACCGAACTGGTGGACAATGAATTTGAAAAAGATCTCGAAGACCTGATTCAAAAAGAAGACATGGTGGTAACGGTCAGCCACACCGGCTATATCAAGCGCGTACCGCTGAATGCCTACCGTACGCAAAAGCGCGGCGGTAAAGGCCGTACCGGCATGGCCACCAAAGAAAATGACTTTGTTGCCAATTTGTTTGTGGCCAACACCCACACCCCCATTTTGTTCTTTACCAGCATTGGTCGTGTGTATCAGATGAAAGTCTACCGCCTGCCAGTGGGATCTCCGCAAACCCGGGGCAAGCCCATGGTGCAGCTGTTGCCGAATCTGGTACCAGGCGAGCGGGTAACTACCGTCATGCCATTGCCGGAAAATGAAGACAGCTGGAACGATCTATCCATTGTCTTCATCACCTCAACCGGTGATATCCGCCGCAACTCGCTGGCTGATTTTATTGGTATAAAAACCAATGGCAAGATTGCCATGAAGCTGGATGGCGGTGAACTGTTGGTAGATGTCAAGACCTGTGATGAAGGTGATGATGTATTTATTGCCACCAAAAAGGGCAAATGCATTCGCTTTGCCGTGGCTGATTTACGCGTGTTTTTCAGCCGCAATTCAACCGGTGTGCGCGGCATTAAACTCCCCGAAGATGACGCCGTGATGTCGATGTCGATTCTCCGCCATGTGGAGGCAACCGCCGAAGAGCGTGCTGCCTATAAAGCCGAATCCAGCAAGCGCAACCAGCGTGATGCTGAACCGGACAGCGACGGCGTAGAAGCTGGCGTCATTTCTGAAGAGCGTTACCAGGAACTGGCCGCTGCCGAACAATTCTTGCTAACTGTCAGTGATAAAGGCTTTGGCAAGCGTTCATCTGCCTATGAATACCGCACGACAGGACGCGGCGGGCAGGGCATTGCCTGTATGGAACTCACCGGTAAAAACGGCCAGATGGTTGCTGCATTTCCGGTATGTGACAAGGATCAGGTGATGCTGGTCACTGACGGTGGACAGTTGATCCGCTGTGCCGTTGGCCAGATTCGCGTAGCAGGGCGCAAAACCCAGGGCGTAACCTTGTTCCGTGTATCCGGCAGCGAACGGGTGGTATCCGTTGCGCACCTGGCCGAGGAAGAGGATAATGATGCTGTTGGCGATACTGCCGGGCCATCGGACGGGGAAATGTAATTGTGCTGCGGGATCCTTTACTGCGTTCAGGATGACAAGTATAAACCCCGCTTTACCCCCCCATATATTTATTTTCCATAATGTTCCTTATAACATTTAAAGAAGTCATCTTATATACTGATTTTTACCACCAGATTTGCTACAGTATCTAATGACCAATCGCATTCCTATTGACCACGCACAAACACTGTTTGCCCACATCGACAGCGCACAGTTGCATATCACTGGCCTTGAAACCATGGCCGATCAATACCCGACGCATACGCGCCGCACGTTCTGGCAGAACCTTGCCAAGCATTTAACATCTCCAAGTATGCTCTTTACCCCCAGTGCCAACGGCATTGTTGCCGATGTGAACATTCACTCACAAAACATTGATTTTGCTGGAAAGCCCTTTCTATCTATTAATAACAATTCCATAGCCTGCCATAATCCGATTACCGTCACTGAATCACGTCTGTTAAGCCATGAACAAATCCTGCTGCAACGCCCGGATCACCACGTTGCCTGGCATCCGACCACAGATCTACATACGCATTTGCGCGGCCAACTTGGCACCGCTGACATGCAGGCACTGCTGGATGCCAATCCAGATATTGCTTTCAGCCGCCAGCAGCTGACCTATGCC
>JANMDF010000016.1:0-1923 GCA_031376145.1 Alphaproteobacteria bacterium | reverse complement strand
ACGCGTACAGTACGAACCATCAACATGATCCACCGTTGCCAATACACCTTGAAGGCTGGTTTATCTTCATCATCATCACCCGGTTCTCCCTCGAAATGATTAATATTATTATCATTTTCTCTCGTCATGTGTTGTTGCTGTTGTTGTCGTCGATGATTATGATGATCGCTTTCGGCACTGTACGCTAATTCACTCTCCTTGGACGACGGCGATCGAATGGGGTGGTGGTGATGTTGATCATGCAATAATGGATGATATTGTGGTTGTTGTTGCTGCTGTTGTTGCATCATCCAGTGCACTTGATATTGTTCGGGGGTCATCATCATCATCATGGGTGGCGCTTGCGGTGGGTAACCAGGAATAGTACCTCCTCCGACCGTTCCCTGGTACATGGGTGTCCCCCGTGGGTAGTTACCGCCTCCGCCGCCGGGTGGATAGATATTCGCGTTGCTGTTGTACAAGGGGGGATAATGATGCAGCAGTGGATTGATCGTCGTCGTCCTCGTTGTTGTTGGGCCCGCCGCCGCCGCGGTCGCGGCTTTTCTCCTGTACGACGGTAAACGTCCCGCATCATCACCAGCAGCACCAACACCACCAGTGTCGCTTTCCTCATCGTCGTCGTCGTCGTCGTCGGGTTGGGACGAGGTGCTGACGAGAGAACTGTAGCTGTGCATACGGGTGAGTTGTTGTGGGTACATATCGGGGACGCGGGAAATAATCTGGTGATGGGGTGGTTGTTGATGAACTTGTTGTTGCAACGCCACCGCGGCACCGGCATTGGCCATTTGGTGGTGGGGTCCACCATCGGAATCATCCGAAAGCGATAAACTCGCATTGCTTTCCCGTCGTACATGATGCTGACCACCACCTCCTCCTCCTCCACCATTAGTACTACCGTACGAAAACTGACGTTGTCCACTCTTGGGTTTGGGCAGATTGCTCGGATCGGCAAAGTAGGACGAATCGTCCGCGGAGGAATCTTCCTCATCGACTCCTCCTCCACCTATCGCACCACCATTCCCATCATCCTGGTGGGCGGGGACGTCGACGCGAGCGTTTTGTTCTTCTTCGCCGTCCGCCGCCTCCGGAGTATACCGTCCCGACGATCGTTTCCGGTGGCGGGTTGACGTGGGGGGACTCTTTTCCAAATCCGATAATACTTCCTCTTCGCCACAACCGGGGGCGGGAATATCGACCGTCGGCGGTTCGGCTTTGAAAAATGGGGTCACCACCGGCGTCTGCGTCGTCGTAGAGGATGATGGTCCCGAATACATTGCTTGTTGTGGTGGTTGTGGTTCCTCATAATTAGTGTTCTCGTTGCTGCTGTTGGATACTACGAGCCGAAATCCACCAGCCGGCGCGCCAGCAGCACTCCGGCCCAGCGGAGATTGCGGCGCGGCGGGAAGGGCGGCAAAGGAAGCCATGATTTTTGGTTATGCTGCAGATTTGGCTGTACTAGCGTTGGTCGGCCGATTGCTTTTATACTTTCTTTCGTTTTGGGATGCTTTGCCCGACCCGATTCTTCGATAGCATGTGCAGTGCAGCCGTCGTCGTCGTTGTCGTCCTCGTCGTCGTCCTCGTCCTGTGGCTGGCGACTGTTGCGGTTTTTCCCGGAACGACCACAAGCGCCTTTTGGGGGAGTATGCGCTTTTGGCGTGAGGAGGAAGGCAAACCAACTCACTTTGTCGTTGGAACAATGCAAAGAAAAGGATAGCCAAATTTTAAAGAAATAAAAGCGAAGATCGCGCATCCCGTTTAAAATCGCAGCGGTCATGTTCAGAACAATGATGGGCAAAGACGATAGCCATCGACGTTGACCCCGCGGGGGATTGAATCCGTTGGATGTGAACCAAAGGAGTCACGAATGAAGCAGTCGGTGAATAGACTATGGATCCAGAGTGGAATATCACACTCCACGGCAAG
>JANMDF010000015.1:0-2187 GCA_031376145.1 Alphaproteobacteria bacterium | reverse complement strand
TAGTACGCGGATGTGTTCCCCTCCCACGGAGCATCGCAAACAATTGCAACCTCTTTGGGTTCGGGCGCATGCTGTTTCAATGTCGTTCCTCGATGCTGATCAATGAGGAAATCATCCACAAACAGCTCGCGACGCGATGCGATATCGAGTCGACGATCGAACGTGAACGGGTTGTTTGGATCCTCCGTAACCGTCACAAGCACTGGCGGGTTAAGTCTCACTTGATCGGTTTGCACTCGCCATAGATTTGGTGCACGCCATGCCTTTTCGACTTGCCAAACGTGTCCATCTGCATGAAGGTAAAGAACCGGCTTGATCCACTTTTTGCAACTTGCCGTGAGCTGCTTGAAGAAGAGCTCATGGGCAGCGGTAGGGGCCGCTTGCGCGAGCAGCACTGCAGCCCGCACGTCGGTCCCATGAAGCGCAAACTGTTCCGAAACCCAATCGGCATCTTGTTGCAATCGAGTTTCCCATTCTGCTTTGTCATGCACTTTGCCGCCAACAATGTTCAAGCCGACAACCAGAACACCCTGGGAAACGAAAGCGAAATTCTCTGGTCGGGATTTTTGCTTTGCCATGTCTGGCGAATTCGAGAAGTGTCGTTCAAAGTTCCGAAATTGCCGATTCCAGAATTCCAGGCCTTCCGCAGGATCATCCAGGTCGTTCCATTCGTTGTCACCCAGGAGGACGAACACAGGCTTCCTGGACTTTTTCAAGATGTTGGCCACGATCGCGTATTGCGATTCCGGCCATTTCGATTTCTTTCCTGTGACAACATCTCCCAAATGCACGAGGAACTCGCTCTTGCCGTCACGACTCACCAATTCGACATGATGTTCGAGCATTGGCTCCTCATCTGGTGCGTAAGGCCCGCAACCCGTCGCGGCGAAATGCAACAACTGGCCTTGCGTGGACACGGACAGAGTGAGCACTGCGAGCAACGATAGGAAGAATGAACGCAACATGATGGGATACCGTTCCAATTCCAAATGGTTATGAATCTCTTCCGTTCAGCAAAACTTACTCAACCTTTGTCGCAAGGTGGCATGGTGCCAGTATACTAGCAGCAGTGTATCCCATCATAGTCCCCGCGGATTCATAACAATCAAATGAAACACAATACTATTCAATGCATCGTTTGCTATGCGGCTTGTTTCGCACTTGTTGGTCTTGAAATGTGCGCTCATGCGTACCAAGCGACGGAGCAAGTACCAAGAAAACAGGAACGCCCTCAGCCACCGACTCGTCCCTTCAATGCGTCTGGCGCTCCAAAGTTCACTCGCCTCGATGGTAAGCCTGGCATGAATCCGCCCGTAGATGCAGATGGCGATTTTCTTGTGGGGCCCGATTATGCAGCGGCTCCGGAAACAAAAGTTGCCGACGATGTTCCGCAAGGCCAAGTGGCTCAGTTCCTCATGGACTCCAAAGAATGCAAACTATTTAACCCTGGGATTGCACGAGACGTCTTTGGCACCGTCGATCCAAATAACCCCAAAACTCTCATCGTTGATACACACCTAATCGACTATAAGCGGACCATTACCGTTTACATCCCGTCGCAGTACGTGCCGGGAAGCGAGGCGCCGCTCCTGGTCATACATGATGGGCCTGCCATGGGGAAACCCGACTTGAACCTCGCTCGAATTCTCGACAACCTGATCGCTCAGAAAAGAGTACCTGCCATGATTGCCGTCATGATCGCGAGTGGCGGCGGCGACGCCCAAGGTCATGAACGTGGACGCGAATACGACACGATGTCAGGCTTGTATGCTGAGTTCATCGAGAATGAAATTCTGCCGTTGGTCGAAAAGACCTATAAAGTGAAGATAACGAAAGATCCCGATGGCCGCGCGACGATGGGCAACAGTTCCGGTGGTTCTGCTGCGCTCATCATGGCATGGTATCACCCCGAACTCTATCATCGCGTACTGACTTTCTCCGGCACGTTTGTAAATCAGCAATGGCCCTTCAATCCCGAAACCCCCGATGGTGCTTGGGGATTCCACAACAAACTCATTCCTGAGGCTGCTACAAAGCCGCTTCGTATCTGGATGGCAGTAGGTGACCGAGATAACTTTAACCCCAATGTCATGCGCGATGGTATGCATGACTGGGTCGAAGCGAACCACCGGATGGCCAACGTGCTCAAAGCCAAGGGCTATCACTATCAATACCTCTACTGCCTCA
>JANMDF010000007.1:0-21023 GCA_031376145.1 Alphaproteobacteria bacterium | reverse complement strand
GTTGGCGGGATGTGTTAAGTGGCACGGCAAAAGTGGTTATTGGCGCCAGATCGTCCTTGTTCCTGCCCTACAAAGACCTTGGCCTGATCGTTGCCGATGAAGAACACGATGGCTCTTATAAACAGGAAGACGGCGTGATTTATCAGGGACGCGACATGGCGGTAGCGCGGGGTAAGATCGAAGGTCTGCCGGTTGTTCTGGTTTCCGCAACCCCGTCACTGGAAAGCGTTCACAACCTGCAGACCGGTAAATATACCCTCCTCCACCTGCCGGAACGACACGGCACGGCACAACTGGCGGATGTAACGCTCATTGATTTACGCAAACATAAACTACCGCAAGGGCAATGGCTGTCTGATCCTTTGCGCACCGCCATTGCTGAACACTTGCTCAGTGGGCAACAGGCCATGCTGTTTATGAACCGGCGCGGCTATGCACCATTAACCTTATGCCAGAGCTGCGGCCACCGCTGGCAATGCCCGCAATGCTCGGCCTGGCTGGTGGCACACAAACTGCTTGATACCCTGCAATGCCATCATTGCGGTTATTTAGCCGCACTGCCTGAAGAATGCCCAGCCTGTGGCAATACCGACAGCATCACCGCCTGCGGCCCCGGTATTGAGCGGGTGGCCGAAGAAGCAATCAAAGCCTTTCCGCAAGCCCGCGTTGCCGAACTATCCAGCGATACCATGCGCACCCGCAAGCAGGCAGAAACCATGATTGCCGCCGTTGCCAGCGGCGAGATTAACCTGCTGGTAGGCACCCAGATTATCGCCAAAGGCTACCATTTCCCCAACCTTACCCTGGTGGGCGTGGTAGATGGGGATTTAGGCCTGACCGGCGGTGATCTGCGCGCTGCGGAAAAAACCTGGCAACTGCTGCACCAGGTAGGGGGGCGTGCGGGAAGGGCAGAAAAACCTGGCCAGGTTTATATTCAAACGTTTCTGCCAGAACATCCCGTTATGCAGACGCTCAAAGATCACGCCCGTGATCGTTTTGTTGAAGAGCAGTTAATGGAGCGGGAATTCGCCGCGTTACCGCCGTTTGGCAGATTAGCCGCCGTATTACTGGAAGGCCGCAGTCAGGTAGATGTTGAACGGGCAGCCCGCGCATTGGCCATGCGCATCCCCTCTGCCGATGGCATCAGCATTCTGGGCCCGGCACCTGCACCGCTCACCTGGCTCAGAGGCAACTATCGCCTGCGTTTTCTCGTGAAATCCCCGAAAAACTACCCACTGCAGAAACTGCTGCACTTCTGGCTGGATAGCATCAAACTCCCCAGCAGCATTCACTTGAAAGTGGATATTGACCCCTATAGTTTTTTGTAAGCCACGATTTCACCACATACATGCGAACCGGAAGCGGAGAAAAACTTGCTTTGCAGGCCATTAAACATCTCGTGACACCCTATCTAAAGCATTCCCTTCGTCGACGGCACCTGATCGGCCTGGCGTGGATCAATGGCAGCCGCCATTTTTAAGGCCTTGGCCAGGCCTTTATAGCATGATTCAATAATATGGTGGTTGTTTTCCCCATACAGATTTTCCACATGCAGGGTCAGTCCGGCACTCTGGGCGAAGGCCTGAAACCACTCTTTGAATAATTCTGTATCCATATCACCCAGTTTGGGACGGGAGAAATGTACCTTCCAGACCAGATAGGGACGATTAGAGGCATCCAGCGCTACCCGCGTTAAGGTCTCATCCATGGGGATATAGGCATGGCCATAACGGGTAATGCCTTTGCGGTCGCCCAGTGCCTTGTTAAACGCCTCACCAATGGCGTAGCCGCTGTCCTCTGTGGTGTGGTGCCCGTCAATGTGAAGGTCACCCCTGGCCTTAACAGTAAGGTCCATGAGGCTGTGTTTGGCCAGCTGTTCCAGCATGTGATCCAGAAAACCCAGGCCGGTGTGAATATCCGCCTTGCCGCTGCCGTCAATGCTGACGGTAGCGGTAATATCGGTTTCTTTGGTGGTGCGGGTGATGGTAAAAATACGAACAGGCAATGAAGACATGATTTACTCTTGACGTTTCCTTGGGCAATGCCCACTTACATTGCCATAGATAACCCTTATCAGCAAAAGATTAATGACCACCATTGTCGCCGTCCGTAAAAATAACACCGTCGTTGTCGCCGGTGATGGCCAGGTTTCCCTTGGCCAAACTGTTATCAAGAACAATGCCCGCAAGGTGCGTCGCCTGAGTAATGGCGATGTTATTGCCGGTTTTGCTGGTGCCACCGCCGATGCCTTTACCCTGTTTGAACGCCTGGAAGCCAAACTGGAAAAGCACCCAGGCCAACTGCTGCGTGCCTGCGTGGAACTGGCTAAAGACTGGCGCACGGATCGGTACTTGCGCCGCCTGGAAGCCATGATGATTGTGGCGGACAAAACCGCAACCCTGGTGCTGACCGGCACGGGTGATGTGTTGGAGCCGGAAGAAGGTGTGGTGGGCATTGGCAGTGGGGGCAACTATGCCCTGGCAGCTGCTAAGGCACTCTATGACGTGCCAGAGACTACGGCAGAAGATATTGCTCGCATGGCCATGGCCATTGCCAGTGATATTTGCGTCTATACCAACAATTCGATTATTGTAGAAACCCTATGAGTGACCTGACCCCCCGCCAGATCGTGGCTGAACTTGACCGCTATATTGTCGGCCAGCATGATGCTAAACGCGCCGTGGCCATTGCGCTGCGTAACCGCTGGCGCCGCCAGCAGCTGGAGCCTGTGCTGCGCGAAGAAGTCCTGCCCAAAAACATCCTGATGATCGGCTCCACCGGCGTGGGGAAAACCGAAATTGCCCGCCGCCTGGCGAAGTTGGCTAATGCACCCTTTATTAAGGTAGAGGCCACCAAATTTACCGAAGTCGGCTATGTCGGACGTGACGTGGAACAGATGATCCGTGATCTGCTGGATGCTGCCATTGCCAATGTGCGCGAGACGAAAGCCAAAGAAATCCGCACCCAGGCCGAGAAATTTGCCGAAGATCGGGTGATTGAAACGCTGGTGGGCGAAAACGCCAGTGCTGAAACCAAGGAAAAATTCCGCACCCTCCTGCATGAAGGCAAGCTGGCCGAACGCGAGATTGAGATCGAGGTGGAAGACACCGGCAGCAGCGGCTTCCCCACCTTTGACATTCCCGGGATGCCTGGTGCACAGATGGGCATGATCAACATGTCTGATATGATCAACAAAGCCCTGGGTGGTCGCAAAAAGAAAAAGAAAATGACGGTTGCCGAATCCTATGAAGTGCTGGTGGCAGAAGAAAGTGAAAAACTGCTGGATCAGGACATCATCATTCACGATGCGATCAAGTCGGTGGAAAACAACGGTATCGTGTTCATTGATGAAATTGATAAAATCTGTGCCCGCCAGGAACTGCGCGGCGGTGATGTCAGCCGCGAGGGCGTACAGCGTGACTTACTGCCCCTGATTGAAGGCACGACTGTCAGCACCAAGCACGGCGCGGTAAAAACCGATCATATCCTGTTTATTGCTTCCGGTGCGTTTCATCTGGCCAAGCCCAGTGATCTGCTACCGGAACTACAGGGGCGTCTGCCGATTCGCGTAGAATTGAAACCACTCACCCGTGATGACTTCCGCCGAATTCTCACCGAGCCGGAGGCTAGCCTCACGGTACAGTATATCGCCCTGCTGGGTACCGAGAAAGTGACTGTTCACTTCACCGATGATGCCATTGACCGCCTGGCCGATCTGGCCAGTGAGATCAACAGCAACGTGGAGAACATCGGGGCAAGGCGTCTGCACACGGTGATGGAACGTCTGCTGGAGGAACTCAGCTTTGATGCCTCCGAACAACCGGATACAAGCGTCACGATTGATGCCGATTACGTCAACCTCAAGGTTGCCGGCCTGGCGAAGAATACGGATCTGAGTAAGTTTATTCTGTAGGGGGCAACTACCGAGTTAACGATCCATATTGCGCAATTTCTGCGATATACTGTCCCCATATAAATGCGCCCCCGAAGCTATTATAATTCCCGTACTCGAAAGACAAACAGCGGTTAAACCCGCGAAACCCAGGGCTTCGGCATATGGATGAAGATTTGCCACAGCCATTACTGAACCACCTGTAATCATTGTAATCCCGGCGTACAGGGTTTTTACAGTGTCAATTGTAGCGCGTTCGGCTATTTCAGAAACTCTGCGATTGAGAGACGTTAACTGTCCGTATTGCGCTACCTCTTTTTCTAGCCTATCAACTTTAGCTTGATGAAGAATACTCTTTTCATCCGCAGACAGTTCTTCGAACTGCTTAGAAGTCATGTCAAATGCTTCTGCGACAAGCTCGTCTGGAAACCGTAATGGCTTGTCCGCTGCATCATGCTGATCACTACTCATAAAGATTACTATTTTAGCGTGATATGGTTAACTACAAAGCAACAATGTAGTCGTTCTTACGCTTTTAAGATGTGACTAACATCACACGCCTGTTATTTTTATTTTCTAAGCCGTACACCTTTTGTTGTAATTTTCCGTACATAAGGAGGCCGAAACGCTGTTCGCAGCCCGGTGCGGTTTATGCATTAGCTATAGGTTGCCGCAAGTGCCCACGCCTGCTACACTAAGGCATGATGTTTACACAGCGCGTACAGAACACCCTAAACGATCTGGTCGATCAGGTTGAGCAGAACCTGCCTGATTATGATGTTGATCTGGAAGACGGACAATTGACCATAGCCGCCCCAGACGGTGGCCAGTATCTGTTCACCCGCCACCAGCCAACCCAGCAGTTGTGGCTCTCCTCCCCCAAAAGTGGTGCCTGGCATTTTGCCTTTATCAACGGCCAGTGGGAGGCAACGCGCGATCCTAAAGCCCTGGATCATCTGCTGCATGAAGAGTTGGGGTTGTGATGAAGATACACTGTCATTCTCAGGACTTACGCAGTAGCGTGATTTACAGCACTATCCGTTTTACCAGCGAAATCAATAATTTCTGGATCCCGGCGCTCAAAGGGAAGACGGAAACATCGTTATTTTGCGTAAGTCCTGATTCTGAGCGTAGCGAAGAATCTCCTAAAACTTATGAGATCCTTCGCTACGCTCAGGATGACAGAAATACCTAAGGGCAACAGATGTTCGCTGAAAAAAAACTCCTCCTGATCATCACCGGCGGCATTGCTGCCTATAAAGCCCTGGAGCTTATCCGCCTGCTGCGCCGCCAGGATGTACAGATTAAAACGATCCTGACCCATGGTGGCGGACAGTTTGTAACCCCGCTCAGTGTTGCTGGGGTGAGTCATGACACGGTTTATACGGATTTATTCTCGCTCACTGACGAACTGGAAATGGGTCATATTGCCCTGTCACGCTGGGCGGATGCTGTGCTGGTTGCCCCCTGTTCGGCTGATTTTATGGCCAAAATGGCGCATGGTCTGGCTGATGACCTGGCAACCACAGCCATGCTGGCCACCAATAAGCCGGTGATTCTTGCCCCAGCCATGAACGTGCAGATGTGGCATCATGCTGCCACCCAGGCCAATCTGGCAACATTAAAACAGCGCGGCATTACCATCATCCCGCCAAACGAGGGCAGCATGGCCTGCGGCGAATGGGGCATCGGTCGTCTGCCGGAAGCAACGGAATTACTGCAACATCTTGAGCATTTTTTTAATGCGGACAAACCCCTTAGCGGTAAAACTGCGCTGGTGACCAGCGGTGCAACCTATGAGCCGCTCGATCCTGTCCGGTTTATTGGCAACCACTCCAGCGGCAAGCAGGGACATGCGATTGCCGCCGCCCTGGCTGCTGCAGGGGCAGATGTTAGGCTTATCCATGGGCACACCAGGACACCTGTACCTGCTGGTGTTACAGCTGTATTCGCACCAACAGCGCAGGCCATGCTGGATGCATCACTGGCCGCATTACCTGTCGATATGGCCGTGTACGCCGCTGCGGTCAGTGACTGGTATCTGCCAACCCCATCTGTTGAAAAAATGAAAAAGCAGGCCGATATCGATACGCTTAGCCTGGTACTGCAGAAAACACCCGATATTCTGGCAACCATCGCCCAGCACCCGACATTACGTCCACGTCTGGTAATTGGCTTTGCTGCCGAAACGCACAGCAATCTTGAGGTCGTTGAAGCCAAAAGAGCACGCAAACACTGCGACTGGCTCCTGTACAATCAGATCACCGCCGATACACCCCGATTCGGTGAAGATTGCAATCAGGTCGCGTTATTGGTAAAAGGCCACATTGAGCCATGGCCGCTGTTGCCCAAAACGGGTGTTGCCAGTCGCCTGGTTGATCATATCATAAAACATTTTGCTGAGGTAAGCCCATGATTACTGTTCCCGTCCAGCAACTGCCAAACGCTGCTGATCTGGCACTACCGGCCTATGCTACGACTGACAGTGCCGGCCTTGATCTGCAGGCCGCCATTGATGCAGATATTACCCTGGCGCCCATGAAGCGCATCCTGATACCCACCGGCCTTGCCATTGCCCTGCCCGGTCAGTTTGAGGCACAGATCCGGCCACGCTCCGGCCTTGCCTTGAAGAATGGTATTACCGTGCTCAACAGCCCTGGAACCATTGATGCTGACTATCGCGGTGAAATTCAGGTCATTCTGATTAACCTTGGTAGTGAACCCTTTACCATCAGTCGCGGTATGCGTATTGCCCAGATGATCATTGCCCCCGTACAGCAGATCAGCTGGCAACAGGTCAATATCCTGGGAGATACTGCCCGTGGGGTTGGTGGTTTTGGTTCCACCGGCACTAAGGCTGCATGACTATGCAACAATCTCCTGTCCGCGCTCATGGCCGCATTTACGGCAGTATTCTGGAAACTATCGGGGCAACACCCCTGGTGCGTGCCCCCAAGCTCTCTACCGAACAAAAAGCGCTTGCGGACGTTGTGCTGAAACTGGAGTTTTTTAATCCCCTGGCCTCTGTCAAAGACCGCATTGGCCTTGCCATGATTGAAGCAGCGGAGACTTCGGGGCGTCTTACACCCGGCACAATCCTGGTAGAACCCACCTCCGGCAATACCGGTATTGGCCTGGCTTTTACCGCAGCTGCCAAAGGCTACAAACTCATTCTTACCATGCCGGAAAGCATGTCTGTAGAACGCCGGAAAATGTTATTATTACTGGGCGCGCAACTGGAATTAACACCCGCCCCCCTTGGCATGAAGGGTGCTATTGCCCGTGCCGAAGAACTGGTGGCCAGCCTGCCCGACGCCCTGATGCTGCAGCAATTCAAGAACATCGCGAATCCTGCCATTCACGAGCGCACTACCGCCGAAGAAATCTGGGTAGATACTGTTGGTAAGGTGGATATTATTGTCAGTGGTGTGGGCACCGGCGGAACCATTACTGGTCTTGCCAGGGCTTTAAAACCCCGCAGACCTGGCTTGCAGCTCATCGCCGTTGAGCCCTCAGCAAGTCCAGTCTTAAGCGGCGGCGCACCTGGTGCACACAAGATTCAGGGCATAGGAGCAGGGTTTAAGCCGGACATCCTGGATATGAGCCTGGTAGACAGTGTTGAGCAGGTCACTAACGAGGATGCCATTAGCATGGCACAGCATATTGCCCGCCTGGAGGGTATTCCGGTAGGCATTTCTTCCGGTGCCGCACTTACTGCCGCTTACCGTATCGCTGCCAGGGCAGAAAACGCTGGCAAGCTGATGGTGGTGATTATTCCGTCGTTTGCCGAACGGTATCTGTCAACCGCCTTATTTGACGGCCTTATACCCGCTTAGAGTCGAGGAATGCTGGCTTTCGCCCAGCATCCAGAGCTTTTGCCTGATACTTTGTCGTAACCGCTGGATCAAAAGGGGTACGCCAGTCAGCAGCGCACCCTGCCTGCCAGACAAAATCCTGATTTGCCTGCATCACTTCAAGCATCTGCGTCACATAATCCTGATCATCACTGGCCATGTACACGTGCCCACCTGGTATCAGCAGCATGGAAATTTTCTGCATGAATGCACTATTAATCAGGCGCCGTTTATTATGCCGCGCTTTTGGCCAGGGATCTGGAAATAAAATATAGATCGCCCTGCATTGCTGCCTGGGTAATTGTGGCAGTAATTGCCGCACATCATCGGGATGCAGCCAGACGTTGCCTATATTTTCTGCCTGCAATACTTGCACCGTATGTGCCACCCCGTTGCCGAATGGCTCAACGCCAATAAACTGTACCTCTGGGTGCTTTCTTGCCTGATACAGCAGGTGCGTACCGTCCCCAAAGCCTATTTCCAGCACATAGGGTATCGCCATATCCGGTACTGGTAACGGCAGACGGTACTGCCCAAGCATATCCTTGAGAACAGCCCGCTTCAGTGGGCTGAGCCGCGACTGCCTGCGTCCATAAAAACGGGGGGTAAATGCGGTCATCTGCACAATAAAAAAGGCAGGGACGCATCCCTGCCTTACGCTGTTTTTGAACTATGTTAGTTTGTAGAGGTAGAAGAAGATGTCGATGTTGATGTGCTGGTAGAATTGTCATCACCAGATGCCGCAACAGCAGCACCAGCAGCAACAGCCACGCCTACACCAGCCGCAATAGCACCAGCGCTGACGCCACCAATGGCAGCACCCGTAGCAGCTGTTGTACCGGCAGCAGCAGTGCCTGTTCCGGCTGTACCTGTGGTGCCTGCAGCCGAGCCTTCCGCAGCAGCACCAGCTTCAACAGCATAAGACAACACAGGGCTTGTAACCAGTGCTGCACTAACGGCAATTGCAAATAACTTATTCATGTGAGTCTCCAATAATAGTTTTGATCCAGATCAATCGTGTTTTACCACCATAGCGACAGTATCACAAAGAGCGATTTTTATGATGAAAATCATCATCTTGCCATACATGAGACTTTCTTATGTGCCCGATGAGCAACGCTTATAAAAAAGCCCCGCGTAACTTATCCACCAGATCCAGATTTTCCCAGGTAAACGAGCCTGCCGGTTCATAGGCGCGCCCAAAATGCCCATACGCCGCTGTTTGCTTATAAATCGGGCGATTAAGGCGCAAGTGCTCGCGAATGCCTTTGGGGCGCAAGTCCATGAACTGCCGCAATTTTTCGGCTACAGCCTCTTCCGGTATTGTCGTGGTGTCATGAAAATTCAGGTACACGGACAGCGGTTCGGCAACCCCGATAGCATAGGACAGCTGCAAGGTGCAACGCTCAGCAATCCCGGCAGCCACAATATTTTTAGCCAGATAGCGAGCGGCATAGGCAGCTGAACGGTCAACTTTGGTAGGATCCTTACCGGAGAAAGCACCGCCGACATGGGGAGCCGCACCGCCGTAGGTATCTACAATAATTTTGCGCCCCGTTAAACCCGCATCACCATCAGGTCCCCCAATAACAAACCGCCCTGTTGGGTTGATATAGTATTTATCATCAGGGCACAGCCATTCTGTCGGAATCACCTGTTTTACATAATGGCGCACAATTTCCTGAACGTCTTTTTGATTCAAGTGTTCATCATGCTGTGTCGAGACAACAATAGACGTTGTACGTACAGGCTTATCATTTTCATACAGGAGCGTCACCTGGCTTTTTGCATCCGGCCCCAGGCCTTTCACCGCGCCGCTATGCCGTGCTTCCGCCAGCACCTGCAGAATCTTATGCGCATAATAAATTGCCGCCGGCATAAAGGCTGGTGTCTCTTTGCAGGCATAGCCAAACATAATGCCCTGATCCCCTGCTCCCTCTTCCTTACTGTCCGTAGCATCCACGCCAACAGCAATATCTTTGGATTGTTCATGGATAAAGTTATCAATACTCAGGGTTTTCCAATGAAAGCCGCGCTGTTCATAACCGATGTCCCGCACAGTCTTGCGCACGACATCTTCGATCACATCCGGTGTTACTTCATCAGAGCCGCGCACTTCCCCGGCCAATACAATTTTGTTGGTAGTGGCAAGCGTCTCAACAGCGACCCGAGATTCTGGATCATAGGTCAGGTATGTATCAAGAATAGCGTCAGAAATCTGATCACAAACTTTATCGGGATGCCCCTCAGAAACAGATTCGCTGGTAAAAACAAATGACGACATGGGCTATCCCCTCATTGATAATGAGCGGGCACTCTAACCAAGATCATGACGGGGTCAAGCAGAAACTCCGGGCTGGCTATATTCCTGATTTTTAACAGGCGACGTTTTTGTATAGCTCTCCAGTAGACTCAAAAAATTCTGCCGGATCAACGGATCACTGATTCGATAATATGCTTTAACCAGTTTCAGCGTTTCTTCCCGTTGCATCGGATCGATATTATACCCTGTCGTATCTTCAAAAGCAGCATAGTTATCCTGGCCTGCAACAGAATACGAACCATCGTTATAGTCCTCAAGGAAAAAGCCCATCGGCACTGCGAGCGCACGGGCAATTTCATACAGACGGCTTGCACTGATTCGATTCATGCCGCGCTCATATTTCTGCACTTGCTGAAATGTCAGCCCCAGAGCCTCAGCCAACCGTTCCTGGCTAACCCCAAGAATGGTTCTACGCAAACGCAACCGCTTCCCAACATGCCTGTCAAAAGGATGGGGTTCTCCCAGTTCATTACCAGAAAATCGCTTTTTGCGGGGTTTCACTGCCTGCATGATACACTCAAAATATCTACAAATTTTGTTTCAGCATACTATTGTAGGTTATTTATCTGCGTGGGTCAATCTTTATAGTTGAACAACAGTATCTTACAGTCCCCACAAAGGATAAAGCGGTGAGTTTATAAGACTATTTACGTACTCAATTCCATTCTCTCGATCCGTGGCCAGAAACATCGCTCCATCCAGATCCACAAAGTCGGCCATACCAGCAAACAGCAGCGCCGGCAGGATACCAAGCGATGTACACACCATGCAGCCCAGCATAATCTCTAATCCTGCAGATTTTGCCGCTTTGATCGTTGCAAGGGCTTCGGTCAGGCCACCGGTCTTATCCAGTTTGATATTCACTACCTGATACAATCCCTGCATATCGGACAAGCTGCTGCGATCATGAAAACTCTCATCGGCGCAGAATTTGATAGCCCCCTGATAATGAGCGAGTGCTTGCTCATTATCCCTGTGTACAGGTTGCTCCAAGAATACCACTGGATATCTCTTCAGTTCGGGTAATAGATTTGATAATTCTTCAAGTGTCCAGCCCTCATTGACATCCAACACCCATCGCGTATCCGGTGTAGCAGCATGAATAGCAGCGAGTCGCTCAATATCCAGATTCACACCCTGTCCCAGCTTAATTTTTAGCATACTGCCCGGCGGATGTTGTGCTGCTGCACGTGCCATAGCCTGTGGCGTATCCAGCGACAACGTCTGCATGATCGGTATTGACACTACCGACGCGATATCCAGTAACTGATAAATACTGCACTGCTGCTGTTTACAGCGTAAATCCCATAAAGCACAGTCAAGGGCATTTCGCGCCGCGCCTGCCGGTAAGAGCGTCTGCAATCCTTCTACATCTAAGCCGTTTTCTACCTCCGCACGCACCGATTCTATTTGTGCGTGAACGCTCACTATATCTTCGCTGTACCGCTTATACGGAACACATTCACCACAACCCGTATATGTACCATCACTGATCTGCACCACAATGACTTCAGCCTCGATTTTGCTGCCACGGGCGATAGTAAAGGCCTGCCGTAGTGGCCACCGCTCGACATTAACCTGTAACTGATAGCGCATTAGTGATTCAGCATGGCATCCACCAGTGATGCAACACCGGTGCGTTTTGGATCAACAGCAGGAAGATTGTATTGTGCTTGCAGCTCCTGCAAATACACCTGAGCCGCATCTGTTGACAGTGCAGACGTATTGATACTGAGCCCAACCAGCTGCACAGTTGGATTGGTCAACCGTGCTGCCTGCAGATTAGCGGCAATACAGTCATCAAGGGGAGGCAACGGATAATCTACGCCCCGCATATGTGTTCGGGTTGGTTCGTGACACATTACCAGGACATCCGGCTGACTGCCATGCAGTAATCCAAGGCTAACCCCCGCGTATGAAGGATGAAACAGTGATCCCTGTCCTTCCAGCACATCCCAGTGTTCCGGCTTATTGTCAGGTGCCAGTTGCTCAACAGCACCGGCAATGAAATCAGATACCACCGCATCGACACTGACACCGGCACCGCTGATGAGAATACCGGTTTGTCCTGTCGCACGGAAATCATGGGGGATACCACGCCGCTGCAGCTCTTCGGCAATCGCCAGGGATGTGTACATTTTGCCGATGGAACAGTCTGTCCCCACCGTTAACACACGATTTCCCGAACGTTTCGTGCCGGTAGCAATGGGAAACGTCTGCTGTGGATAACGTACATCCCACAACATGCGCCCATGTGCTGCAGCCGTCTCCACCAATATGGGAAAATCCCCTAACCGTTGATGCAGGCCATTGGCCAGGTCATACCCTATCCGCAGAGCGTCATTCAGAACCGCAACCCAGGCCGGATCGATGATACCACCACGATTGGCCACCCCGAGAATGAGTGTTCGCGCACCTGCTGCATACCCTTGTTCCAGGGTATAATCAGGAATCCCCAGGTCAACAGCACACCCAGGCAGCCGGAATTGTCCAGTCACATCCTCTGGCCGCCAGTCCTGAATACCAATCGCTGTTTTTGCCGCTAGACGATCATGCACATTGCCTAAAAACAGCAGGTAGGGCTTTCTGAGATTAATTGCGGTCACGTTGCAGCCTCCTGCAAACCAGTCCTAAACTGTATAGAACAATACACAATACTAAAAAGACCATATTACCATACCGGCCATATAGCGTCGGGGTCGGTAAGGCTGGCGGCAAATGTACATCAAGATAGCGCCGTTCATTTAATTTCGTCTGAATCTTGTAACGACCAAAAGCATCTGTGACATACGTGATGCCATTATTCGCCACCCGCACCATGGGCATACCCTCTTCAATGCTGCGTACACGTGCATATGCTGCATGCTGCGGGGGGCCGAATGAGTCCCCGTACCAGGCATCATTGGTAATATTCAATAACCAACTCGGGCGATGCTCACGGTCAACAACGTCCCCGGCATACATACTTTCATAACAGATACCCGGACTGAAATCCGGCAGATAGCTGGATTTTATTGTACGTGCCCCAGTCCCACGATTAAAATCACTGCTGGTGGCTACTGCGGCAACATTCACAATCCAGGAAAGCGGGACATATTCCCCAAATGGCACCAGCCAGTGTTTGTCATACACATCGGCAATCAACCCTTTATCGTCAATCACGATAAGACTGTTGTAAGCCCGTCCTGATTCATGGCCTGCATCGGGTGCCACATATCTGTTCATACCTGTGATCAGATAGCTGTTGGGTAACAAAATCTTTGCCAACTCATGGCGCAGATCATGCATCATATCCAGTGGATAGGGAGACGCCGTTTCCGGCCAGATAATCGCCTGTATAGGCTGTTCTGCCTCTGCTGTGGAAAGATTGACAAGATCATGCAGGGTTTGATCATAGGCTTTCGCATCACGCTTCAAGGTTTGTGGAATACTGGGCTGTACCAGGCGTAAAACCGTTGCTGGCTCTCGTGCCTCCAGCACCGTCTGCTGGCGATGATAGCCATAGCCATAGGCTGCTATCAGTAATAACATCATGATAACTGGAACAAATCGCAGTTTTTTTTTCAACAGCAATACCGGACTGGTAAGTAACAGTACCGTAAAAAGGCTCATTCCAAAGATACCAATAACGCTGGACAGCTGTAATACCGTCAAATTTGCATCCCACACGTACCCAACGAGCTGCCATGGAAAAGGTATACTGTAGTGCGTGCGCAAATACTCCAGCACTGCCCAGGACAGGGCAAAATACAACCATTGGTGTATTAGAGATTGTCGGTAACGCCAGGCTATCAGAGCGGCAGCCCCAGTGCACAGAGAAAGGTATGCAGGCAATCCAATCAATGGAAAAACAATTAAGTTTTCAAATTGTGCGTCAATACGCAGCGCATTGCTGATCCAGGCCAGGCTGGTGGTATAAAATGTGAATCCGAATAACCATCCCGCCGCAAATGCCTGCTTTTTCGTTTCTGCCTTACCTATACTCCAGAAAAGATACAGCATAGCAGGCAATGCCAGTATGGCAATGGATACCGGCGGGAAAGCCACCGTCATTATCCCACCAGCAACGGTACAGCCTGAAAGCCGTATGTATGCTGATTTCATCCTAGGCAGCCTGTTTTTTAGGCATGATGCGTACCCACTTGATACGCCGCGGATCAGCATCCAGAATTTCAAACTCCAGCAGCGGTGTCATGGCAATCACTTCACCGCGGGAAGGAACGCGGCCTGTATGAAAGAAGATCATACCGCCAACCGTATCGACTTCATCACGATCCAGGTCTTCAATTTCCAGTGTGTAGCCAATTTTACGCTCAAAGTCTTCAAGGCTGGTACGGGCTTCTACAATAAGAGCACCATTTGCCTGCTCGATAATTTTTGCACGATCTTCGGGCGTACTGCTGTCCACAGTCCCCAAAATAGCTTCCATCAAGTCTTCAATACTGATTAATCCGTCAATTCCTCCATATTCATCGATCACCAGTGCCAGGTATATTTTACTGTACCGCATCTGCAGCAGCAGATCGAGAATCCGCATCGATGGTACAATAAACAGCGGTTTCTCAATAAGTTTTTCCAATGGAACCGTCTGGTGCTGTGCATACACATCCAACAGGTTCTTAATCTGAACATACCCTAGAATATCATCCATTGTCTGGCGGTACACTGGATAACGGGAATGGCTTTTTTGTCGAATCAACTCAAAAATGGCAGCGGGATCGTCTTCAATTTCTATGGCGGCAATATCAGCCCGGGGAATCATGACATCATAGGCGACCAAATCTCTTAATTTTTCGATGTTATCATGCAGTTTCTGCTCGTGCGCCTGCTGTTCCGCAATTTCTTCAAGACTAACCCGCTGACGCTCGGATTCTATTTTCGCCGTATCAGTGTTTTTTATTCTGCGCCACCACAGTTTCCTGCGCTTTCGTATTGGCATAAATCAATTATTCCCATAAGGATCTGGAATTCCGATTTTCTGTAACAGTCGGATTTCCTCCTGCTCCATAAGTGCCGCATCTTCAGGGAAAATATGGTCATAACCAGCCAGGTGCAAGATACCGTGCAGTAATACGTGTGAAAAGTGATTTAGAAACGGAATATTCATGGCTTGTGATTCTTTAAAGCAGGTTTCATAGGCCAGTACAAGATCACCAATATACATCATGTCACTTTCTATTCTGGTGTGATCTGGAAACGCCAAAACATTGGTGGCTTTATTCTTTCCCCTGAACTGATGATTCAACTTCTGGATACAGGCGTCATTGGTCAATTTTATACTGCAGGCAAATCGAGGGGTTTTTTTTACAAATTCTGTATCTTGCAGCGTGCTAAAAACCCTTTTGAAAAACACTTTCCAATATCTGGGAAAAAAGGTTTTCCAACGGTCTTCTTCAAGCAGAACTGTAAATATATGGGCGTTTTCTCTAATCTCAATAATCATTTATTTATTAACTTAATTGTAATGGATAGTAGTACATGACTACAACAGGAATTATGTATGATTATGCTTTTATCCACAGAGTTATCCATAAAAAAATATACCGCAACCCACGGATTTTTTGTTTTAAAACAGGTTATCCATAATGAACAAAAAAATGAGTACCTGTGTTGTTCCTGTGTTGTTTTATGTGGATGAACAGATGCGCATTAATCAATTTTTTACAAAACCCCAGTTCTTTGTGGATAGTCTTATGCAGATCGGTTTTTGTAAGAGTGTTATGCACGTATTATACACAGGTGGGTAATGGCTGATAAAATCATTCATCTGGTATCAGATTCTACCGGAGAGACGGTATCAAAGGCCTTGCGTGCCTGTTTACCACAGTTTAAATCCGAAATAGATCATGAATATCTGTGGTCATTTGTACATACACCGGCGCAGTTACAGTATACGATTCAGAGTATACAGGATAAACCTGGTTTGGTGGTCTTTACCCTTATCGATGATGGTTTACGTTATGAAATGATCAAGGGATGTCAGCAATTGAATGTCCCCTATGTATCATTACTGGATCCCCTGCTGCAGGTTCTGGAAACATTTTTGGGAGAGCGCACACAGCCACGTCCCGGGATGCAGCATAAACTGGGTGGTGATTATTTTAAAAGGATGGAAGCTGTAGATTTTGCCGTCAATCACGACGATGGTCAGAGCCTGGACAGTCTTCATCAGGCGGAAGTGGTTTTAACAGGCGTATCGCGTACGTCAAAAACGCCGTGCTGTATCTACCTGGCTTATCGTGGTGTTAAGGCGGCCAATGTCCCGCTGGTGATGGACATGAATGTTCCAGAACAGTTACTGGCATTGAATGAGCGTAAGATTAAACCGCTCATTATCGGGCTCTATCAAGATCCACAGCAACTGGAACAGGTGCGTCAGAAACGCATGAAAAATCTGACAACAGATACATCCATTGATTATATTGATCCGCAGCAGATTCGGGATGAAATCTTATTTTCCAGACGATTGTTTACAAAACATAACTGGGCAACGATTGATGTCACCAGAAGGTCTATCGAAGAAACGGCAGCGATTATTATTCAGATGCTGCATCAGTCTAAAAATCACATGGTATTCTAAGAATGCACTTTATTCTGGCATCACAAAGCCGCGCGCGCGCCAAGGTACTGCAACAGGCAGGTATCCAGTTTCAAGCGATGCCGGCGCATATTGATGAGCATGCTGTTAAGCAGAGTGGTAAAGCGTCTGGCATGTCTGCTGCAGAAGTAACAACGGTGCTGGCGGCAATGAAGGCCGAAAAAATTTCTCAGCAGCATCCGGAAGCATTGGTGTTAGGGGCTGATCAAATCCTGGTTTGTGGGGATGTCTGGTTTGACAAGGCGCCAGATATAGCGACTGCTAAACAGCAACTGATGCTATTATCTGGTAAGTCACACATGTTGCTTACAGCCGTGGTATTCTATTACCGCGGCAATAGAATCTGGCAGCATTTGGCAGTACCAGCGTTAACCATGCGGGTATTGCCGGTTGGGGAAATAGAACAGTATCTGCAAAAAACAGGGTCTGATATCTTAGAGTCCGTGGGATGTTATCAGATCGAAGGGTTGGGAATTACTCTTTTTGAGGCCATAGATGGGGATTATTTTTCGATTATGGGGTTGCCAATACTGCCGGTACTGACGTATTTGCGCGGCAGGGGTGATATTGAATGAATATTCACTCACATAAAATTCAGGGATTTCTCGGGGTTATAGGGGATCCAGTGCAGCATTCGTTATCCCCACTGATACACAATTACTGGTTACAACGTGCGGAAATTCGGGCGTACTATAACGCATTTCATGTGCCAGCAACACACCTTAAAATGCTCATAAATTCTTTTAAGTATATGAACTGTATTGGTTTTAATGTGACGATTCCGCATAAGCAGACTGTTATTCCGTTGCTGGATAGGGTTGATCCGATAGCGTTGGCTGTCGGCGCGGTTAACACGGTAGTCAATCGAGACGGACGGTTGCACGGCTACAATACAGATGTGGAGGGGTTTATTATTCCCCTGCGTCCATACATGGACATTATCATGAGTGGGACAGCATTCATTATCGGTGCTGGGGGTGCAGCGCGTGCCGTTATGTATGCGCTGAAGCGTGCTGGTATTTCTAATATTGCAGTCATGAATCGGGATGAGCAGCGTGCGGTGCAGCTGGTTTGTGATGCTGATGTTCAGGCTGCTACGTACCCATTTACATCCCGCCTTCCTGATGTTGAGAAGATCAGCCTGCTTGTTAATACAACCAGCTTAGGTATGGTAGGTCAGCCAGCACTTGACCTTGACCTTACAGGATTATCGCCAACAGCGATAGTGTATGATCTTATTTACAATCCATGGGTATCAGGATTGTTGCATCAAGCCGACATACAGGGATGCAGAACGATCAATGGGTTACCGATGCTGGTGTATCAGGCGCAATTGGCCTTTCAACACTGGTTTTCCAGCACACCTGAAGTGAGTGAACATTTATTCTCTATACTGCAAGGCGATCTTTTGTGCGGGTTATAGGTCTGACCGGGCAGATTGCTACCGGTAAAAGCCTGGCGGCCAGGTATCTGCGGGATTTAGGATGCCCAGTCTTTGACGCGGATCGACAGGTGCATGCATTGCTGGAGACGGACGGCCATATCATTCAATCCATAGCAGCACGTTTTCCAGATGTTGTGGCTGATAACAGGGTGCAGCGCAGCTTGCTGCGAAGCTACGTTTTTAAAGATCGACAGCATAAGGTGTGGCTTGAAGACATGCTCCACCCAAAGGTACGCAAGGCAATACAACAGTTTTTACAAGAGCACCATCGGCGGAGAACCCCAGTTGTTGTTTTAGATATCCCGCTGTTATTTGAGGCTGGATTTGCAAAGCATTGTCATCAGTGCGTTAATATTACAACCGCGCCATTCATACAGTATCAGCGGATGGGTTTGCGTGGTTTATCCGTGCAGATACAGCAGGCGATTGTTCATCAGCAATGGCCAAACACAAGTCGGCAGATGCTTGCAGATGTTATCTTGCGGTCAGGGACAGGAAAGCGAGAGATCCGCAACACACTGCATAGAATGTTATTACAATCAACTCTCACGCGCATCCGCAACGCCCCACACGCGCACGCTACCTGGATTGCCAGTCGAGCGCATCAACGATAGGAAGCACACATGGCGTATTTTGATCTCCACATATTTATATGCACAAACAGGCGCCCTGACGCGCACCCATTGGGTAGCTGTGCGGCGAGTGACAGTGAGGCTGTCCATGCCTACCTGAAAGCCCGGGTTAAAGCCCTGGAGCTTCCTGCGAGGATTCGGGTCAACAAAGCGGGATGCCTGGACAGGTGTGCAAAAGGGCCCGTTCTGGTTATTTACCCAGAGGGCACGTGGTATCGTTGTCCTGACCATGAGAGTGCAGAATTAATCCTGCAAGAGCATATCGTTAACAAAAATTTAGTACAAAGCCTGCATATTAACGATGTCGCATAATACAATTTTTGCATTGGCATCCGCTCCAGGACAATCCGGGGTCGCTGTTATCAGGATTTCCGGCGCGTCTGCCCGGGAGATCGCCAGTGCCGTAACCAAAATGGGTACGTTTCGTCCCCGTTTTTTGTATGCGTCCCCATTTTTTGGGTACGATAATACCCTTATTGATTCGGGCATGTGTGTGTATTTCCCTGCACCGAAGAGTTATACAGGCGAAGATATTATTGAATTATATCCACATGGCAGCATGGCAGTGCTGCGTGCATTACAGGACAGGCTGCAATCACTGGGTGCGCGATTGGCGCAACCTGGAGAGTTTACCAAAAGAGCCCTGCAGAATGGAAAGTTGGATCTGTTGCAGGCGGAAGCGGTCGGTGATTTAATTCATGCAGAGACAGATCAGCAGCGCCTGCAGGCTCTTGACCAGTTGCAGGGCGGGCTGTCTCAACATTATACGCGCTGGTCAGACGTGCTGATCAGATCACTGGCCTATGTTGAAGCACATTTAGATTTTCCTGAGGAAGAACTTGATATAAATCTGACGGAAATCACCAGAACAGCCGTACATCCCATCATGCAGGATATGCAGCAGGCGTTAAAGAATGCAACCAGCCATGCGCTGATCCATGATGGCATCAAAATCTGCATTCTAGGTGCTCCGAATGTCGGGAAATCAAGCCTGTTGAATTATTTGGCCAGGAAAGATGTCGCTATTGTTACAGAGTATGCGGGTACGACACGCGATGTCTTGCAAGTCTACATGAGTCTTGGGGGCTATAAGGTCATACTCTACGATACAGCCGGGATCAGAGAAACAGCAGACATTATTGAGCGGGAAGGAATCCGTCGCACAATGTTGGCGGCAGAACAGGCAGATATACTACTATATCTTTGTGATAAAGCCGATCAATCCCTGGCAGCAGAGATCCTGGAGAGACATATCTCAAAGCCTGCAATACAGGTTTGGACAAAAAACGATCATGCACACAATAGTATTTCAGAGTGGCTGCGTATTTCTACGCATACCGGTTCTGGATTAGAGGGGTTACTCCAATCTGTTATCACTGCGGTGCAGTCAGTATGTGAGCGGCAGCAGCATGGTGCCGCTCTTGCGACAGAACGGCATAGACATTTGGTAGAGCAGTGTCTGGCGCAGATAAAGCTATCCATGGCCGAATCTATTGGAGTCGAGATTATGGCGGAGCATTTACGACAGGGTTTACTCTTTCTTGGCCAGCTTGTTGGCAGGCATACGCCGGATGACGTGCTTGATATTATTTTTAAAGACTTTTGTATCGGAAAATAATACTCTTTGATGCTACGGCTAAGCAAGGTGATGTCATTTATTCTGAACGATGCGAAGGATCTCTCAAATATCGGGATTCTTTACCCTGTTAAGGATGATGCGAACACTTGCTGCGACGGCGTTTCATGTGATGAATTCATATAGAATGCATCCTATTTAAGAAACGATCTTATCAGAGCAGGACAACACAGGGCGGCAGGCATGCAGAAATTTGATGTGATCGTTATTGGCGGCGGGCATGCGGGTACAGAGGCAGCAGCAGCAGCAGCACGTGTTGGTGCCAGCGTGGCACTGGTTACCCATCGCCTTGACACGATTGGCGAGATGTCTTGTAATCCAGCCATAGGGGGGCTTGGCAAGGGGCATCTGGTGCGTGAAATTGATGCGCTTGATGGTATTATGGCCTGTGCAGCGGATCGTGCAGGCATACAATTCAGAATGCTGAACCGCAGTCGCGGTGCTGCAGTACAGGGGCTGCGGGCGCAGATTGATCGTACGCTTTATCGGGAAGCGGTGCAGGCATTGCTTGCAGAATATACAGATACGCTTCACCTTCTTGAAGGAGCAGCGGCTGACATACGGTTGAGTGATGATGCATCGAAGATTATTGGAGTAATTCTTGAAGATGGTCGCCAATTGGATGCAAACAGTGTCGTGATTAC
>JANMDF010000303.1:0-14149 GCA_031376145.1 Alphaproteobacteria bacterium | reverse complement strand
CCGTCACATTGGTATCTTTAATACCGCTGATGGGATAGATTTTTCTGCATTACAAAACTACAGTGCTAATTTGAATATTACTGTCGACTCCCTGCTTTTGCAGGATGCTGTCATCAAGAACAGTCGTCTGCTGATGATGATCGATCAGGGACGTCTGACAACAGATGTCAATGGTCTCTACCAGGATGGTGTACTGCAATGGAATATGAATGCCTGGCAGGAGGGTAGAACCCCTTTTATCAGGACTGCCTTTAAAGTGAACAGATTCAATATCAATGACATATCCTTGCTGAATAGTGCCGTTGTACCCCAGGGGGTTCTGGCCTTGCAGGGGAAACTGGCCTCCATGGGAACATGTGCTGAAGATCACCTGCAAACCTTACGTGGCAACCTTGCTTTTCAGGGACAAGACGTTGTTGTGCGCGGCCTTAACCTGTCATTGGCTAACACGATGTTAAGCAGTGATACCAGTATCGGGCAGTTGAAAGATATTGCGAAACAAGCCCTTGGCGGGCAGACGGTCTTTCGCAATATGCAAGGTGATCTTAGCATACGCGATGGCATTTGCAGCATCAATACGGCCATTGCTGATTTCGAGGGGGGGCAGCTGACCCTGGCTGGGGGTGTCGATCTCAGCAGTTCAAGACTTGATCTCACCAGCAGCATAGCCTTCATGAGTACACCGCAAGCTCCCCCTTTAGTACTCCGCGCCAATGGCTCCATGAGCGCACCATCATTGCGCCTTCAGGGAAATGCTTTTACGCGCTATGTGATGAATCGTGCGATGCGGAAAAACTGATAAAACAAAAATGTAGTGCCGAATCGCTGTACACGGCGATTGACGCAACACACGCTAAAGACCTTTTGATTGCTGTATATAAAACAGGCGCTTGGTCTCCCGTCTGGCGCGTGCGACACTGTCCAGGATTGTGCCACTCGCCAGGCTGATAAATGCCAGAATCATCAGACCCATTGCCAGAACAGCAGTCGGTAGCCGTGGTACCAATCCAGTGTGCAGGTATTCTGTAACCAGTGGGTAGCCCAGCAGCAGCGATACAAACATCATCAGGGATGCAATACTGGCAAAGAACGTAAAGGGGTGTACCTCTTTAAACAGAATCATCAGGCGAAATAAGATTTTACCACCATCCCGAAAGGTTTTAAGTTTACTGTGTGAGCCTTCGGGACGCTCAAAAAATACCACCGGCACTTCAGCAATCGGCAACTGCAATTCCAATGCGTGGACACTTAAATCCGTTTCAATCTCAAAACCGGCACTGCTGATGGGAAATGATTTCACAAATCGGCGCGAAAAAAAACGATATCCAGAAAAAATATCCTGTAGGTTGCTTTGAAACAGCAGGCGCACAATCCGGTTAAAAATCAGATTACCGGTACGGTGCCCCTGACGATACGCGGTGCTGTCGGGGTCTGCCTGACGAGCAGCAACCAGCATATCCAGATGCTGATCAATCAACTGCTGCAGCAATATCGAGGCTTTGCTGGCATCATAGGTTAAATCACCATCCGCCATAATATAGTAATCTGCATCAATATCGGCAAACATGCGGCGCACCACACTGCCCTTTCCCTGGCGGGGTTCATTGCGCACAATCGCACCGGCAGCCAGGGCTTCCGCGGCGGTATTATCTCTGGAATTATTATCATACACATACACGATAGCACGCGGCAGCGCATCGCGAAAAGCTTTTACCACACTGGCAATCGTCTGCCCTTCATTGTAACAGGGAAGCAATACTGCAACACGCAGGTGATCAAATGTTGACACAAACTTACGCCTTTTTCATCATTGCACTGTATCGTAGCGTACTATGGTAAAAAAACAATTTGCGAATTTTCTGGTCAGCGGCACCATCGGCTTTATCACGGACAGTGCCATATTGCATGTGTTGATATACGCTTTTGGCATGGGCGACATTACAGCACGTATCTGCTCGTTTCTGGTTGCTGTACATGTTACCTGGCTGTGCAACCGCCGCCTGACGTTTGCTATTCTGACCGCGCCCACCTGGTCAGAGTATCGCGGGTATATGCTGAGCAATACCGCGATTGCTGCTCTTAATATTCTGTTATACAGTATTTTTCTGCAGTTTATCCCGGCATGCTGGTATCGTCACCTGCTGGCCGTATCCATGGCCACGGGGATTACCATGTTCATCAACTTCAGCTGGATGAAGTTTATGGTTTTCAGGCGGTAATCCTGACCACCCAGCACTTCTCTCCGTCTTTCCGGAAACATAGGCGAATCCAGGGCTATGCCCTGGATTATGAGCCTGTTATCCGGGAACCAGAATGCACGTGCTGGATCCCTATGTGCTGAAAGCGTCTACCAAAGGAACCTCTGCAAAAGGAGGCAATGTCATGCTGAGCCCTTACAGGACAGGCTCCGCGAAGCATCTCAATAATTACAATGGAATCCTTTGCGGAGCCTGTCCCGTACTTGATATGGGGCTCAGGATGACAGGGGGCTTTTGCAGAGGTTCCTATAGCTGGTTGCAAAATTCATCAACCGATTATAAACGCAAACAACGCGGACTTTTTAAAAAGTCCGCGTTGTTCTTTATTGTCTTATTTTCAGTATGAGAAGACTACTTCAACTCTACTTTGGCACCAGCGGCTTCGAGTTTCTTTTTCAGATCTTCGGCTTCGGCTTTAGAGCAGGCTTCTTTAACGGTTTTAGGCGCACCATCCACCAGATCTTTGGCTTCTTTCAGACCCAGACCGGTGATCGTACGGACTTCTTTAATCACATTGATTTTGTTGTCGCCAGCGGCAGCCAGAACCACATCAAATTCAGTTTTTTCTTCAGCAGCCGGGGCAGCAGCACCACCGCCAACAGCGGCAACTGCTACCGGTGCGGCAGCAGAAACGCCCCAGGTTTCTTCCAGCAGTTTGGAAAGTTCAGCAGCTTCCAAAACGGTCAGTTTTGACAGTTCGTCAACGAGTTTTTTAAGATCAGCCATGATATACTCCTGTTAGATAAAAGATGAAAATTAAAGTTACTTCTTGCTGTATGCCGCAAACACCCGCGCCAACTGGCCGGCAGGGGCTTGCAGTACACCGGCAATCTTGGTGGCTGGTGCCTGAATGAGTCCGATCAGAGTTGCGCGCAACTGATCCATCGATGGCAGCGCTGATAATGCCTTGACATCCGCTGCACTCAGCTTGCGGCCATCCATGACACCACCCATAATCTGGATTTTGTCATTGGTTTTGGCAAAATCCGCAATGACTTTGGCAATAGCAATGGGATCATTGGCAGCGGCTACCGCCGTAGGGCCTTTGAAGCTGTCATCCAAGATTTCACAAGGAGTGCCCTTAATCGCAATGCGCGCCAGGGTGTTTTTCGTCACCGCGTAGGTTGCCGGAACATTGCGAATTTTATTGCGCAGGTCGCTGACTTCAGCAACAGTCAAACCACTCTGGTTGGTCAGAATAACAACGGAATTCTGTTTGAATACCGCATTCAGGGTTTCAACAACCTGGGGCTTTTCGGACTTTAACATGTTGATGCCTCGCGTATTTCATGTTGCAAAATCATCGCGAGACTATGCTTGAATATATTCAAGCCATAAACTTTCCGTCTATGCAGGATTTACAGGCTTTTCAGCACCACCGGCAGTCTACGACGCTTTGCAAGGATGCTTCTCCTAACAGCCGAAAAACAAACATGCAAGCATTTATTTTTGCGCCGCCCGCATCAGACGATCCCGCACGGCAACCCCCATGCCATTGTCCGGTATCGGCATCACCGCCAGTGAACGGCACCGCACGTCCTGATCCAGTTGGTGCAGATACGCATAGAGATGCCGCGCCGCTTCATCCATATCCCCCGCTGGACTCAGGTTCAGCATCACAGCAGCACCCTTTGGTACGTCATCACCAAATGCCAGCAACCCCTCGTCCACATTGACACTGACAGCGTTTAACCGCAACGGCTTGGTGGGTGCGTAGTGTTTCAACAACATCCCAGGCGCTTTGATTGTCGTTATTCTCTTTGCCAGCGACGGTGCGCCCAGCACCGCCTCAATCTGCTCTGCACGCACTGCCCCATGGCGTAATATCTGCCACCCGGCCGCATCACTTAAATCAACAATCGTTGATTCCAACCCTACCCTGCATCCTGTATCATCCTGCAGGATATAATCGGCCTGGCCAGTAAACAGATCTTTTACTGCCAGCACGGATGTAGGGCTTAGCCGCCCGGAAATATTGGCACTGGGTGCGGCAATGGGCGCGCCAAAAGCACGCAACAATGTTTGCGCTTGCGGGTGATCCGGGACACGGACGGCCAGAGTTTCCAGGCCAGCACAGGCATTATCCGCCACACAGCATCCTAATATACGCGGCAGAATGATTGTCAGTGCCCCTGGCCAGAATGCCTCCGCCAGGCTTTGTGCATCCGCATTCCAGACCGCCAACGCCTTTGCTGCTGTAATATCCGGCACGTGGATAATTAAGGGATTATGCGCCGGTCGCCCCTTGGCGGCATAGAGGCGTGCCACCGCTGCTGCATTGCTGGCATCAACGCCAGCACCATAGACGGTTTCTGTCGGGAAGACGACGATATGCCCGCGCCTGAGGTGCGCAACAGCATCAAGAACATCCTGTATCATACTGATTTAATGCTTAAAATGCCGTGAACCCGTAAAAATCATGGCAACATCGTGGGCATCTGCTGCTGCAATCACTTCATCATCACGAATCGAACCGCCTGGTTGAATCACAGCTGTTACGCCCGCCGCCACTGCCGCCAGCAATCCATCTGCAAAGGGAAAAAAGGCATCTGATGCCACTACCGCCCCAGCCAATGGTGTATCACTATTATTTCCAGCAATTTCAGAAGCCTTATGCACGGCAATACGTGCGGCATCAATCCGGCTCATCTGCCCCGCGCCAATACCAACCGTTGCACTATTACGCACATAGACAATCGCATTCGATTTCACATGCTTGGCAACGATTGCCGCAAATTTCAAATCTTCAAGTTCCTGCTTGGATGGTGCACGTTTTGTTACAACCTGTAATGCATCCACATCAAGCACCGAGCGATCTGCATCCTGCAGCAGGAAGCCCCCGGCAACATCTTTAACAACCCTGCCTGGTACGAGCACATCCGGCAACCCATCGGTAATCAACAGCCGTAAATTTTTCTTAGTGGCCAGAATAATCTCAGCCTCATGCTCAATGCCGGGTGCAATCACCACTTCATAAAAATGCTGGCTGATCAGTTGCGCCGCTGCCTTGTCTAAAGGTCTGTTGAGGGCGATAATCCCCCCAAACGCACTTACCGGATCACAGGCCAGTGCCCGCTCAAATGCCTCAGAAAGACTATGCCCACAGGCCACACCGGATGGATTGGCATGCTTGATGATTGCCGCCGCCGGGGTTACAAATTCTGCCACCAATTCATAAGCAGCATCTGTATCATTGATATTATTATAGCTTAATTCTTTTCCCTGCAGCTGCCTGGCCGTAACCACGCCTGGGCGTTTATCACCGGTTGCATACAACGCCGCCTGTTGATGGGGATTTTCCCCATAGCGCAGCGTTTTCACCCGCTGACCAGTGCGTAAAAAAGTTTCTGGAAAAGCCGTTGCTGTACGCACGGCAAACGCCTCAGCAACGGCTGCATCATATCTGGCTGTGTGCTGATAAGCCGCCATCGCACAAGCCTCCCGGAACGCCAGAGAGGTTGCCCCCTGGTGTGCATCCAGCTCTGCCAGCAGCAGTGTGTAATGATCGGGTGATGTCAACACCACCACATCATGGTGATTTTTGGCAGCCGCCCGAATCATCGCCGGCCCGCCAATATCAATATTTTCAATACAGACTTCCCAGGATTTTCCGGTTTTATATGTTTCTGCAAAGGGATAAAGATTAATCACTACCAGATCAATCGGTGCAATTTTGTGTTTAGCCAACGCTTGCTGGTGAAGCGCATCATCGCGCCGCGCCAGAATCCCACCGTGAATCGCCGGATGTAAAGTTTTCACACGCCCATCCAGAATCTCCGGAAAGCGCGTGACATCAGCAACTTCGGCAACTTTCAACCCGGCCTGTTCCAGCATTTTGGCTGTACCTCCGGTTGAAATCAATTCAATGCCTCGTGCCTGCAAGCCCGCCGCCAGTTCACGCAGGCCTGTTTTATCTGAAACAGACAGCAGAGCACGCCTGATAGTCGTTACCGAAAGTATTGTCATGCTTTGTGCAGTACCCATTTAAAGACCGTATCACCATCATTCGTATTACCAGACACAACAATCTGCAATGTTGGCTTTGCGATGCCGTCATCCTGGCAGAAACAGATACTCTCGGCAAGAGTCAACGTGCCACTCAATGCGTGAAACGACCATATATCCTTGCTGGGCAGATCGAGGTACACCTTGCGTCGGCTCTCATCAAATACTGCCTTGATACGCGGATGCAAATGAAATCTGATGATTGCCTGATGCCCGCCACCACCATGCACGACATCTTCGCCAACCAGTTGTTCCCCATCATCACTTAACTGCAGGCGGCGCTCCATGGTACTGCCAAAAACGTGCTGATACCCATCATGCACTGCCTGCACACACCCCTGAATGACCGTCCCGTTACGTTGTACATCAATACCGGTCAGACGCCGCCCCATCGCTTCAGAGGTTATATCTGCAGCATTGAGCTCGTCTATTGATATCGTGGAATGGGCTGCAGTGCCCCGCACTGCTTCCAGCCAGGCTGCACTTAATCCAGATGCAATACCAACACTCGTAATGACTTTCTCCCGCCCCACTGACATTTCAAAGGCCAGCGGACTGGCATGGTATAGTGTTGTCCCAATCCCTGGCTTAACCGTATCCATAAACAGCACAGTGTTTGCCCGCTGTACCTTCTGCAGCCCCATGGCCTGCAGTTTTGCAGGTTTTACACCATTTGCATCTGCCAGACCAATCGTATAGTCAATCTGTTCACGTGATACAAACGGCGTGCCATGAAACGTCGGCAACGTACCATCTCCAAGGCGTAAGAATCGAATAATCGATGCCATACGCTCGATAGTATCTGTTAGAAACACAGGCTGTTTATAGTTAAAACTATGGCACAATGCGCGAATATCCACCAGATGCTGCAATACCAGAAACTGCACATATGGGCTGGAAGCCATGTGGCTGCCATCGTCTGCAATCTGCGCATCCAGCTCTTTAGAAAGCATTGCGATGGTGCGGGTGAAGTACACTTGCCGTCCCTGCAGGCAGGCAGCGGCAAATAACAATCCCTTTACAACCAGCAGCCGCTGATAGCCACTTGGCAAAGCCATCACCTGTCGGCGCAGCAACGCATCATGCAGCGCCAGACTTTTCTCAAGAGCATGGCGTGTTTCATTTTCCGCACTGGCACCAAAAAAACTGTAATGCTGCAGCCAGTTCACCAGACGCAAGGCGGTACTGACCACATCCCAGCCAGGACTGGCGAGCACAGGATGAGTTGCAATCCAATGCGTAACGATACGACGCGCCGCACGACGCGCCTGATCCCCACCCACACAATGCAAATCCCGCAACCAGGTAAAATGATGCATCGACAGAGGGACATGTGTATCACCTGGCCAGTTACCATTACTGACCGCGCATCGCTTGTGATCTACGGTAATATATCCCTGCAGGATTTCATTGCCAGCTGCTGCATTGCCAGGCCAGGGATCGCTGGGCAGCAGCATCACCCGTAACGGCTTCTGCCGACGCAGGAAAAACCGGTAAACACCACGCTTGGAAAGGCGTTGATGCTGGCGTGCCAGCATCCTGGGCGATACGGCTCGTCCACCTCCGGATGGCAGTACAGGTGACTGCACAGCAGGCAGGTGGATGTCATCACGCACGAATATCACCGCGCAACTGTTTTATATTATGTGCGTATTGCGGTGCGCCACCTTGAAATGTTGCCGTACCCGCAACCAGTACGTTTGCACCAGCGGCAATCACCTGTCTGGCTGTATTCACATTAATGCCACCGTCAACTTCCAGCTCAATGGGACGTTGACCAATCATCTGGCGAATACGGGCAACTTTTGCCAGCTGACTGCTGATAAATGCCTGTCCACCAAAGCCGGGATTCACCGTCATGACCAGAATTAAATCCAGGTCATCCAACAGGTATTCAAGGACATGCTCCGAGGTTGCTGGATTCAGGGAAATACCAGCTTTTTTACCTAACCCACGAATCACCTGCAGGGCACGATGCACATGCCCCGCTATTTCCGCATGAATCGTGATAATATCCGCGCCTGCCTCAGCAAAATCCTGCAAGTATCTATCTACGGGATCAATCATCAGGTGCACATCCAGGGGCAAGCTGGTGTGTGGCCGGATGGCCTTTACCACGCCCGCACCAATGGTAATGTTGGGCACAAAATGCCCGTCCATCACGTCAACGTGTACATAATCGGCACCGGCGCCCTGTATTGCCCGCACTTCCTCACCCAGGCGGGCAAAGTCTGCTGAAAGAATCGATGGGGCAATTTTTACAGAAGTCATTTTGGCGATTGCAATGTGCGGATGAAAAAATATACAGTATTAAGAACTGCTACCGGTTGCGCTGCAAACAGGCAATAAAAAAACCATCCATACCGCCCAGATCATTGAAATAGCATGGCAGCAGACGCACATCGCCATGCTCAGTCAGTATATACTGCAAGTCTTCTGGCAGCCTGTCCGCCAGCGACACCCTTGTAAAGCCAGAGTTGGTCGATAGAAAGGCCTGTATTTGCTGCTCTCCCTCGACAGGGAGCAGCGAACAGGCACTATACATCAGCAAACCGCCAGGCTTGACCCACGCCGCGCAATGCGCCAGTAAATCTGCCTGTACCTTGACAAGCCTGCGCACATCATCAGGGGTTTTCTGCCAGGCCACATCCGGATGTCGCCGGATAATCCCCGTAGCCGTACACGGTGCATCCAGCAGCACCACATCAACCGGCTGTTCGGGTTTATAGTGCCGCGCATCTGCCACGACTGTTTCTACCTGGCAATGCAGCCGCCGCGCATTATCCCGCAGGCGTTGCAAGCGCTTTTCCTGAATATCAATAGCGGTAACCTCGGCACCTGCCTTAGCAAGCTGCACTGTTTTCCCACCTGGGGCTGCACAGGCATCAATCGCGGTTTGACCTGCCATATCTCCCAGCAGTTTGACCGGCAATGCCGCCGCCCAATCCTGTACCTGCCAGCTGCCTCCATCAAACCCTGGCAATGCTTCAATTTGGCCAGCGTCATACAAACGCAACTGCTGCATAGGCAGTGTGGTATATGGCATCGCTGTACAATTCGCCACAAACGGCGTTAAATCCAGTGGCGGTACACCAGTCTGTGCACGCACAATCGCCTGTGCCTGCTGTGCGCCATAAGCATCAACCAGCTGTTGCCACAACCATTCCGGCAAAAGGTACCGCGGTTGATCATAGGTAGCCAGCAACCTGCCCCGCTCTCGATCCGCCCGCCGCAACACGGCATTTGCCATATTGGCAAGACGCGGATGCGCCCCTTCCTTGACCATGTTCACCGTGGTATCCACAGCAGCATAAGCATCTGTCTTCAGATAAAATAATTGCGCCAGGCCGCACAACAGCATGCAGCGCGTCTGCACTTGGGCAGGTAGCAAGGGGGTTTGCAGCAGATCATCCAACATTGCTGACAACACACCATAATAACGCACCGTGGTTAAGGTCAGCATCTGTACAAAGCGGCGGTCGCGTTCTTCCAGATCAGGCAACGCCGTTGTTATACTATGATCAAGCGCACGCTGTTTATATAGCACCTGCTGCACCATGCGCACGGCAGTCAGGCGCGGTATATCCGTTGTCGGCCTTCCAGATTCAGGGTTTGACTTGTATTCAGGCATGGCCGTGCTATAGCATGTGTCATGCAGAAAAGTCTTGAGAATTCTAAACCTAAAGTGTCCACCACCACACCCCCGCCTGCTACGCCTGCCCCCAAAGAAATCGGCGGTCGTAAAAATGGTCTTGATCCCACCCGCTATGATGACTGGGAAAAAGATGGCCGCGCCATTGATTTTTAACGCAGCATGTATAGCGACTGCCGCCTGTACCTGATTTCACCACCTGCCCTGCCGGATCTGAAGGCATTTGCAACCACCCTGCAAACCACACTGGCAGCAGGTGATGTGGCGGCCTTTCAACTGCGCCTGAAAAATACGCCGCAAGACACTTCAGATGCGGCAATCATTCAGGCGATTACAACACTGCTGCCAGTCTGTCATCAGCATGACGTTGCCTTTATTGTCAATGATCGTCCAGACTTGGCCGCCCTGCACCAATGCGACGGTGCGCATGTTGGCAGTAAAGATATACCCGTTAAGAAGGCACGCGGCCTGCTGGGCAGTGACCGTATGCTAGGTGCATCCTGCTATGATTCTATCCATGCCGCCATGGAAGCCGCCGAGAATGGGGCGGACTATGTCGCATTTGGCAGCTTCTTTCCAACATCCACAAAATCCGGCGCAACACCGGCCAGCCTGGAAACCCTGCAACGCTGGGCGGAAATGTCTGTGATTCCAGCTGTCGCGATTGGTGGAATAACCGTTGATAATTGTTCGGAACTGGTTAGAAGTGGAGCCAGTTTTCTGGCGGTATCCGCAGGCGTCTGGCAATACCCTGCTGGCAGTGCCGCAGCGGTTGCCGCCTTCAATACCCAGATAAAGGCCTGTCTTTCATGAAAATCAATGCCAACGACGTGCGTGTCGGTAACGTCATTAACCACAATAACCGCCTGTGGGTGGTGACCAAGCGGATGCATACCCAGCCTGGCAAAGGTGGAGCGTATATTCAAGCCGAAATGAAAGCCCTGATTGAAGGCACAAAAACCAATGAACGCTTCCGTTCATCCGAAACCCTGGAACGGGTGCATCTGGATGAAGATACCTATCAATATCTGTTCGGCGATGATAGCAGCCTGACGTTCATGCACCAGGATACTTTTGAGCAGATTACCCTGCCTGCCGATGTGCTGGACGATCTGCAACGCCAGTTCCTGCAGGATGGCATGCTGGTCAACATGCAATCATACGAAGGCAAGCCCATCAGCGTCACCCTGCCTGATTCCGTCATTATGGAGATTGTCGAGGCAGAGCCGGTTGTCAAAGGGCAGACAGCATCTTCTTCCTACAAACCCGCTATTCTCAGTAATGGCGTACGCATCATGGTACCACCGCATATCGGCAGTGGCGTGCGCGTGGTGATCAATACGGTTGATGGCAGCTATGTTGAAAAGGCGAAGGAGTAATGTTACCCAAATCCGCACTGCTCACCGTTATTGTCAAGGCCTGTGACAAAGCCGCAAAATCGCTGATCCGCGATTTTAATGAACTGGAGCACCTGCAGGTCTCACAAAAAGGACCTGCGGATTATGTAACCCACGCCGATATCCGCACCGAAAAATTGCTGCGCGAAGAGCTGTTGCGCGCCCGCCCCAAGTTTGGCTTTCTGGGCGAAGAAAGTGGCGAGAAAAAAGGCGAGAGCGACACCCGCTTCATCGTTGATCCCATTGATGGCACGCTGAATTTCATGCATGGCATTCCGCACTTCTGCATCTCCGTGGGCGTGCAACAGGGTGAAGACATCATTGCCGGTCTTATCTATGACCCCATCAAGCAGGAAATTTTCTGGGCAGAAAAAGATGCTGGAGCCTTCTGCAATGGCCGTCGCCTGCAGGTTGCCCGCCGCAAAAACCTGAATGATGCGGTACTGTCAACGGGCGTCCCCACCGCTGCACGGCCTGGCCAGGAAGTGTTTGCCCGCCAGATTACCAGCCTGCTGCCAAAAGTCGCCGGCATCCGCCGTATGGGCTCCGCCGCCCTGGATCTGGCGTATGTTGCCGCTGGCCGTTTTGATGGCTATTGGGAAAATCATATTAAAATATGGGATATGGCCGCCGGCATCCTGATTGTTACGGAGGCTGGTGGAAAAATCAGCGATGCTGAGGGCAGCGACAATATGCTGGCAACTGGCTGTGTCGTTGCCAGTAATCCTGTGCTGCACGGTGAATTACTGAAGTTGTTGTAACACTTTTTTAACCTACAACGACTAGACTGGCGGTCAATAATACCGTTCAAGGTCTTTCAACTATGCACGCGACATTTAAAAAATTTTCCGTCCGTCTGACGGCGGTCATCTTGACTGCCCTACTGACCTACAGCAACCCGGCATTCAGCAAAGAAGCCGTATCCCTGGAACAGTTGTTTGGCATTGATGATAGTGCGCCTGCGCCAAGACCTGCTGCACCTGCGCCCGCGGCAGAGGCTGCGCCGGCACCATCCGGTAAGTCTCCCCTGGATACGTTGCAGGATCTGGCTAAAGAACCAGCCTCACCCGTCACACCGCCAGTCGCCGCCCCCATTGTCACGCCCCCTGCCGCTGCGCCTGCTGCACCACCACCAGCCGCCATCATCCCGGAAAAACCAGCAGCAAAACCTGCTGCTGTCCAGCCAAAACCCAAACCTGCGCCGCAACCCAGGCCTGCGCCCAAGGCTCAGCCAAAACCAAAGCCTGCGCCTAAGCCTGTCAGAAAACCAACGCCTAAACCCGTGGTCAAAGCCCCGCTGCCATCAGAACTGAAAGATGAAGATATCTGGCAGCAGCTGGAGGTTGCTTCTCCACCCCCCCCGGCCGATGCTGCGCCCGCCACCATGCCCAGCGCCATCTTGCAGCAGTTGCAACAGCAGGGGGATCCCAATGCTGCACAATATACGATCAACCAGCAGGATGCCGCACCTGTGCCAACCCCGGAAGAGCAAGCCTTGGAACCCGGTGGCCGCCGTCTTATTCAACCTATGCCACACCGCGAACCCGGCATGGTTTCCCCGGACAGTGCCCAGCCACCACTGCTGCCCAGTCAGGCACTTGGCGGACAGACCCCTGCAGAACGCAAGATCGAAGATTTCTGGCCTGGAAAACAGGATGCTCAAGCGACGTCCAATGTAGCAGAACCCGTCCCCACCCCTGGTGCATCACCGAAAACGGCACCTATGGCTGCAGCCGCTCCGCTACCCGCAGTACAACCTGCTGAACCCATCCCCGGATGGTTGAAAGAGGCGATTTCTGCCGAAGAACAGCAACGACAGGCCAATGCTGCCGCCACTCAGGCCGCTGCTGCACCAGCCGTTGCTCTGCCACCACCACCAGTTCCCGCCCCACAGCAGAACGTCATCCCCGACCCCATGGCGCAAGCCGTAAATCGTGCACCAGACGCAGCACCGGTTGTTGTCGGCTCCCCTGAACCCATGGCAATTGCCCCCGCATACACGGGTGTTGCACCCACCAGCCTTCCCGGCAGTGGTTTTGCTGACATTTCTGGATTACCACAAAGTGTCATTGTTCGTACCCTGCCATTCAGCTCTTTTCAGGCAGGGTTGAGCTTCATCGTAACCCAGGAGTTGAACAGCCTGGCTAAAGCCATGCAGCAGAAACCGAACGTAAAACTGGAACTTCAAGGATTCTCGCGTCCGATTCAATCGAATATGCGCGACATTACCAAAAGCCTGGCAGCAGACCGTGTGCGTAACGTCATCGAATATCTTGATACACGCGGTATTGACCGCAAGCGGCTGATTGCCAACCCCATCGGTGTTGACCGCACCGGCAGTGGCCGCGCACCGGATCGTGTGGATGTACTGCTGGCGGAATAGGTTCAGCGGCCTGGATTAAACAAGTGTGGCGCATAGGCAATTGCTGAACGCACATCCGCAAGCTCCGCTGCTTCTGGAGGACGACCGTAATCTGTGGGGATACTGGGTGCAGCGGATTTTTGTTTAGGCCGAATCAATGGTTGGATTGTTGTGGGATCATAGGTAACTTCGCTGGCTTGAATAACAGCATCAATCTTCGCGGATTTATCAACATCGCCACGCGCTTTTTCTCCTAATATACGCCCTAAGCCCCGCATAGTAGGGTTGACGAAAACGTCTGCGAAATCACGTAATCCACCAAGAAAGCCACCCCCTTTTTTTACCGCCAACCCTGGTACTGCTATCCTTTGTGGATCGCCATCCTGGGGAAATTTTTCCGTATTCACCCGTGTTGGTATTTCAACGCTGACCTTAACAGAACCATCTGGCTGCTTTTCTGATTTGAGGAGTTTTG
>JANMDF010000296.1:0-5011 GCA_031376145.1 Alphaproteobacteria bacterium | reverse complement strand
TATGATCAGCGGCACTGTCAGAAATTGGAAACAGGTAGCCAAGGCGGGTTTTAATGTGCGTATGTGGGATTTTGTAGGACAATACTGGCCCTGCAAGATGTTCCTGCTCTTCATATCCACCCGTATTACGCACCTCGTTTAAATCAGCGTAATACTCAAGACCGGCCTCCCACGGTGTGCCCTCATAAGCGTGATAGGCTCCGAATGCCAGGCCGAATCCAGCATCCGCACCCTGCTGGTTCTCACCAACCGGAAATTCAAACAACAGATTACCCACCAACCTGATAGTATGAAGATTCCCATCAATAATCAGTGCGGTTTCCAGGGCGTCATAACCTGCAGGGTCTGCAGCAAACTCATAAGACAGCTCAATGGCGCTGCCAATACTGTCACTGTGTGCAGCACTTAACTGAATTTTTGTTTCAATTTCCGTATCCTCATACCCCACATGACCGCCATATGGCTTTTCAAGTTCACCGGCAATGCCCACCAGCAGCCAGTCATTAATCTCATATTCCAATTCAGTTTTATGCTTCCACTCGCTGGCATCATTATCAAAGCCAATAAGGCCATAATTATCAACTTCGATTTCTCCGGCCTCAACACCAGAACTTTTTATTTTTTTGGAAAACGCCATTGCGTTGCTGGTGTTAAGCAGCAGGATAATAGCAATGGCGTAGCGAATGGATTTGTGCATGGAAGTCCCAACTAATAATAATTCGCATTTGCATAATGGGTTTTAAAAAAATGGCAAGGCTTTTCTGCCTGCCATTTTTTAAACCTTGACTATAAACCCTGTACAATAAAAGAATTGAAATGAATACCAATGCAGCAACACACCGCGTCTTACCGGAATCCTATGTTGCCCAAATCTATGATTTGGTTGCAACATAGAGGTATCCGGTATCCAGACTTACCTTGCCTGAAAGAATTTTCTGGATTCCGGATAACAGGCTCATTATCCAGGGCAAAGCCCTGGATTCGCCTGGTTTCCGGAAAGACGCTGATGCGTACCGGACAGTAAATATTTATAAAAAACTTGCCTGAACTGTTTTATTGTACGCGTTCTATAGGTCAGACTGCCCGAAGTTTTTTGCTGTCATTACCACCCACCAGAGCGGCATTCAGGTTTTCAGCCAGCTTGTCCATAAACGCCTGCGTGGACAGATACGGTTGGTCTTTACCAATAAGAATGGCCAGATCTTTGGTCATATGGCCGTCTTCTACGGTATCAACGCAGATTTTCTCCAGGGTATCGGCAAAGGCTTTCAGTTCCAGATTGCCATCAATCTTGCCGCGATGCCACAGGCCGCGTGTCCAGGCATAAATAGAGGCAATCGGGTTCGTGGAGGTTTCCTTGCCTTGCTGATGCTGGCGGAAATGGCGGGTAACAGTACCATGTGCGGCTTCGGCTTCAATCGTGTTGCCATCCGGTGTCATCAACACAGACGTCATCAGACCCAGCGAGCCAAAGCCCTGTGCCACGGAATCAGACTGCACATCCCCGTCATAATTTTTGCAAGCCCAGACAAAATTACCGTCCCATTTCAGAGCACTGGCAACCATGTCATCAATCAGGCGGTGTTCATAAATAATACCTTTGGCCTTAAAGGCATCAGCAAATTCTTTTTCAAAAATTTCCTGAAAAATATCCTTAAACCGACCATCATATTTTTTCAGAATGGTATTTTTGGTGGACAGGTATACCGGCCAGCCGCGTTGCAGACCATAATTCAAGCTGGCACGGGCAAAACCGCGAATGGATTCATCAACGTTGTACATGGCCATAGCCACACCGCTATCTGGGAAATCATAGACGTGATAGGAAATGGGCTTCTGGTTTTTATCTTCCGGTTCAAAAGTAATGGTGAGTTTACCCTTGCCAGGGACAACAAAATCCGTGGCACGGTACTGATCACCAAAAGCATGGCGGCCAATGGCAATGGGATGCACCCAGCCAGGTACCAGACGTGGGACATTTTTACAGATAATAGGCTCGCGAAATACCGTACCCCCCAAAATATTCCGAATCGTGCCATTGGGCGACTTCCACATTTCCTTTAAGTGAAATTCCTGGACGCGGGCTTCATCCGGGGTGATGGTGGCACATTTAATACCCACCCCATATTTCAAAATAGCCTTGGCCGCATCAACAGTAATCTGGTCATTCGTCGCATCCCGCGATTCAATACCCAGGTCATAATATTTAATATTAATATCAAGATAGGGCAGGATCAGCTTTTCTTTAATCAGTGCCCAGATCACCCGGGTCATTTCATCGCCATCAAGATCAACAACGGGGGTGGTTACTTTAATTTTCTGAAATGACATGGGTCGCTCCTCTGGCAAATTTTGCGTACTGTATACCAAAGGAATAAAGAGATGGTAAAGCCTGTTGCGTCATTCCCGTAAATCAACACACAACTGCCGTGAAAAAAATCACACCGTCAGTATTTTTTTAATCATTCCGGCGTACTGTCCAGAAAAATACCCATATTCACGGAGTTTGTATGTCTGTCTTACGCGCTTTTAATGCTGTTAAAATCTCGGTAAAGTTACCCGTTATCATTGTAGGGGTTGGTATTCTTGCCTCGGCGATCAGCAGCTATATCGGTTACAGCGAAGCTACGCATTTGATGCAATCTCAGAACCATGAACGCCTGAATGTTATTGTGGAAAATCGCAAAAACCAGATTGAAACGTGGTATAACAGTATCGCCAGTGATCTTAAATCCTTAAGTGCAAAGCCTTTTGCCTTGAGTGCCCTGCGTCAGTACGACGCCGCCTGGAATGCACTCGGTGGCAACCAGACAGAAACATTACAGCAACTGTATATTCACAATAATCCCAACCCAATGGGGCAAAAAGAAAAACTGGATGCAGCGACTGATGGTTCAGCGTACAGCCAGACACATGCACAGCTGCACCCTTTCTTTCGCAATTATCTGCAGCAAAAAGGATACTACGATATTTTCCTGTTTAATAAACAGGGTGATGTTGTGTATTCGGTCTTTAAAGAATTGGATTTTGCCAGCAATGTCGTTAAAGGCAAATGGGCAGATACGGACTTGGGTACAGTTTTTAAATCTGTACGCGATGCCGGTCAGCCTGGTGACGTTAAATTTGTGGATTTCAAACCGTACGCGCCCAGTAATAACGTACCCGCCAGCTTTATGGCCACCGGTCTGTATGATGAACAGGGTAACTTCGCCGGTGCCGTTGCCTTTCAGATGCCCATTGGCACACTGAATGCTGCCATGCAGAATGCCAGTGGCCTTGGCGAGACCGGTGAAACATTTCTGGTTGGTGCGGATTACATGATGCGCAGCGATTCCCGTTTCAGCAAGGAATCAACAATTCTGGCAAAGAAAGTGGAAAACACACTGATCAAAGCAGCTCTTGATGGTAAGCATGGGGTTGATGATGTTGTCCTGCATGATGTTGATCATGTGCAGGCATATACGCCTGTATTACTGGGCGGGGTACAGTGGGCAGTTATTGCCGAAATGGAAACGCATGAGGCGATGCGTGCTATTAATGAGCTGGCTCAGTCACTACTGACTAAAGGCGGCATTATGATACTGATACTCGCTGGTCTGGGCATTGTTATTGCCCGCTCATTATCCAAGCCCATCAGCAGTATCAGCAGTACCATGCGCGAACTGAGTGGTGGTAATTTAAATATTGCCATTCCGCACCTCGATCGTGGTGATGAAATTGGTGGCATGGCTGCCAGCGTACAGGTCTTTAAGGATAATGCCCTGAAAGTAGAGCAGTTACAGGCTGAGCAGGAAGAAAACCGCATCCTGGAAACCGCACGCCGCAAGGAAGAAATGCAGCAACTCGCACACCAGTTTGAAGAACGGATCAGCAGTATTGTTGATCATGTGAACAGCGAAGCAGTATCGTTGCAGGGTACAGCCCAACAGCTGGCTGGTGCGGTGGGTTCAACCAAACAACAGAGCCAGGTTGTCCTGTCATCGGCAGAAAACGCCAATGGCAACGTACAGTCGGTGGCAGCAGCAGCGGAAGAATTATCTGCCGCCCTGGCTGAAGTGTCGCAAACCGTAAGCCGTACGGCAGAAATGTGCCGTGCGTCTGCCGGTGATGCTGATACGTCTCAACGTGAGTTGGATAGCCTGCAAACCGCTATTGCTTCCGTTGATCAGATCATCAACGATATTACATCGGTAACCGAACAGACCAACCTGCTGGCACTGAATGCCACCATTGAAGCATCACGTGCTGGTGAAGCCGGTAAAGGCTTTGCGGTTGTTGCCGCAGAGGTGAAAAACCTGGCCAACCAGACCGCTGCCATGACCAAGGATATTGCCAGTAAGATTGAAGCTGTTAAAGCATCAGCCAAGCAGGCGATTGGTTCAACCACTACCATTATTCGGGCAGTGCAGGAAATCGACAGTGCTACTACCAGTCTGGCAGCAGCCATTGAAGAGCAGACCAGTGCCACGGTGGAAATCAGCCGCAGCACCCAGGAAGCCGCTAAAGGAACAGCCCTTGTTTCCGAAAGCATAGGCAGTGTGGAACAGGCCGCAGACCAGACGGCTGAAGCCTATGCGGAAGTGCAGTCAACGGCTGATAAACTGACCAGTGAAGCTGAGGCTCTGAAAAAACAGGTTGATGCTTTCCTGAATGAAATTCGGGCAGCATAAAGCAATATTCTGTGTGTGATGGAAAAGAGGCTCGCAAGAGCCTCTTTTTTATGCCTATCGCCTGATAATTGACAGAATATCTGCAGGTGTAATCAGTTCCCGATCAAAAAATACGCCGCGATCGTTGACACGGAAAAAGCCTTCTGAATTCATGCAGGTATCCATATTATTTTCGCGGGCATGCATTTTTTCAAAAAATTTTGTGGTGTATAAACCTGATGGCACCACACGATAGGATTCGTACAAACAGCGGTAATACGCCTGCTCCAGGGTTCTACCGTTATAGCCACGGTATTGATTTTCCTCTGTGAATTCCTTGGGTGCACCTTGCAAGAGACCAG
>JANMDF010000175.1:0-1925 GCA_031376145.1 Alphaproteobacteria bacterium | reverse complement strand
ATTGGGTACACATGACTGACCTCAGCCTCGTTACCCTGCTGGAGCACCAGGGCATAAAATTACAGGCACTGGTGGCTGATGAGAAAGACAAGGCTATTCATGATCTGTTGGCGTCCAACATGTTTAAGCCGGTATCCGGCCTGGCCACGCCGGTTGCCTTAACGTTGTCCATTATTGACAACCGGCTGCATTTTCAGTTGCACAGCGGCGGTAGAGACGAAACGTTTTCCCTGGCTTTAGTCGGCCTGCGTCGTACGATTCGGGAATATTTCACGTTGTGTGACAGTTATTACGGTGCATTAACCCAGCATCAGCCCGGCCAGCTGGAAACTATCGATATGGCGCGGCGCGGGCTGCATAATGAAGCGGCAGATGTTCTGATGGAACTACTGGCGCCATTTGTGACAACGGATCACTGTACCGCCCGGCGGCTGTTTACCCTGCTGTGTGTGCTGTATTTGCGGCCACAGCATGTGGTTGGGTGATCTATGTCAGGATGTCGCTACCCTGTTGTTCATCACTTATGTCACCGAACGCCTGTATAAAGGCCGTTTCAATGGCGGTGCGGATTTCCGGTGTGGGTTCAATGACGCCAATCTCGCCGCCCAGCACATCGCCGAAATCTTCCAGTTTGAAATTGCCGGACTGTTCGGCAGCCTGTAAATCGCTGAGGCGGTCTTCAGTTACCGCCATATAAGCGTAATAGGGCTGCCCATCGGCCATAATTCCCTGGCTGAGATACAGCAGCAGGGGGGCAAGATCAGCAGATGCAGCGGCGGTTTCAGCCAATTAACATATCCTACTGTAGCATTTGGTTCCGACCCATTATTCTATCAAACGTTTGTTTCATAGATATTAACGGATTGTCTCCGACAAGATTTTTGACCGCCGTCATCCCCTGCTGTACCGCACCTTGTGCAACAGCCACGGTGTTATCACGCAGTTTTTCAGTCTGCTGGCAAATGGCCTTGGCGGCGGGGTGCAGGTGCTCAATAGTACGATGAAAATCATCCTGCACAAAATACTTGCTGGCTTTCAGGGCTTTTACTGCCACATTGGATTCTGTTGCCAGGGCGTCGCGGTTTTCGGCAATCACGGTACGCGCTGCCGTTGCTTTTTGCACTGTTTCATCCTTACCCAGATGATGAATCGCCTGGCCAGTCCCCATGGCAATGGTGAAGGGTGCCATGACCGGCACGCTTGCGCCGGCAAAATGGCTTACAGTGCTGATGGTACCAGTGACAGCCCGCGTGGCGGTCATAGCGGTTTCCCAGGTTGCCAGTCTGGCAAATTTTTCTTTTACTGTGAGCGGCTCACCCTGTTCATTGGTGGCACGCATGGCACCGATGACGTCTTTGCTAACCGACAGGACGGCGTGGACGGCAAAACCACCGGCAATGGTGCTGATCCCATGCTCCGCCACCAGTTTTGCCGCACCACCGGCAACGTGCTGTACCTGTTCAGCGGCGTGTCGGACAGATTTTATAACAACATCACCCAGATGTGGCGTTGGGGCGGGCATGGCAGCATACACCCCCTGATCACTGATACCGGCACTGGCGTAAAGGTTGCTGTCTGGCAGGCTAGACTGGGGTGAGGCCAACTTAACATCTGCAATGCCAGTGGCCGTGTCCTTAAATTCTATAGTTTTTTGCCCATATTCGGCATGTTTATTTAGGAAGTATTGCTTAATATCAGCAGCACTTTGTTGATCCTTACCACTGCCCAATGTTTTCATCAATTCATAGCCGGTGTTGGCATCCGTCTTTGGGGCGTGGGTAAGATATTGATCCAATGCGGCGTAATCCTTTGCAGAGCGCTGAGCAACCAGACGCTGTGCCTCCTGTAGTCTCTCCTGCAGCGTTTCACCTTTCAAACGCACATCATCAAAGTCACGTTGTACCCAGTCTACAAAATTCTGTTGA
>JANMDF010000137.1:0-1694 GCA_031376145.1 Alphaproteobacteria bacterium | reverse complement strand
GGCATCGTCATTGCCCTTGCGCAGAAACTGGCTGAACGCCGCCTTGTGCGCCATGTCCTGGTGACTGCTTTTGTGCTGCACATCACCCAGCGGGGTGCGCGCCAGGCCACTCAGCCGCGTTTCCAGAATATCCATGTTTGCATTCATTTTCTGCAGCTTTTCGCCACTCAACGGATCCGCCTTATTTTTGGCTTCGGCTTTTAAGTGCAGGTCGTTTTCCTGCTTAAACGCCGCAAAGGTCTGCTGCATGGTATCCACAACAGCCTTAATTTCATAGTTAGTAGGTGTAGTCATCGTCTTCTCCTTGTTAAAAACGTCTTCTCCCTCTCCCTTCAAGGGAGAGGGGCGGGGTGAGGGTTATTCTTTGTATGGGGAATTGTACCGCACAACGTCGCGGTTAATTTCCGCATACTGTCCAGCATCGCCTGCACGCCATCATCATCGGCCTTAACGTCACTGATCCGCGCCAGGGGATTGGCTGGAAACGTCACCAGGGAAACTTCCCACAGCGTCATGCTGGTAATCGTGCGAATACCGCTGGCTTTATCCTTCACCACGTCCACCGGCACATAACCGATGGACAGGCTGTCAATCGCGCCACCCTTCAATAAAGCATACGCATCCCTGGCCAGGGATGCATCCAGCAACAATACCGCTTGTATTTTCAGGCCGTAATCATCCTCGACCATCCGTTCGATCACCCCGATGGGATTGTGCAGATCATGCTGCCACAGTAGACTTGGCCAGCGTTTTCGCAGCCGCCAGACTTCCAGGCTCTGCTGGAATGCCCCAGGGGCAATGCTGTCGCCCTGGCTGTCCACGGTATTAAAAACACTGGCATAGCCCGAAAACCGGCCATTGCCGTCTAAATTCTGCAGGCTGAACGGCGCACGCGCTTTGGTGTTCATCATTATATACTCTCTCTATGTTATTTTCAGGATTGAGTTGTACATATAAATACTGTACAATATATATATGCATACAGACACACCACACACCGAACGCTTTAACATGCGCATGCCAGCATCGGCACGCGACCTGCTGGAACTGGCCGCACAACATCAGCATGTTTCCGTGTCGCAGTTTATTTTACAGCATGCAGTCAAAGCCGCCGAAGACGTGCTGGCACAGCAGACAAAACTACAATTGAATGATAAAGCCTTTGATGCATTTTTGCAGGCACTTGACCAGCCACCAACACCCAATACCGCTTTAGAAAAGGCGTATAACTGGTATCACGGTATACACAGTTGATTTTTACGCCACCCATCATACAGCCGCTGAACACATCACATCACCAGCGTGCAGCTTTTGACTGCGGTGTTCAGCCCCTGAATCTTTACCTGCAGCAACATGCCGGTCAGAATATCAAACAGCGGATAACGCGGGTTTTTGTCGCTACTGCCAGCCTGGAGAGTCCTGAAATTATGGGGTTTTACAGCCTGAACGCTGCCAGTGTTGAACATCATCACCTGCCACCAGAACGCGCCAGGAAATTACCGCAATATCCCATACCCGTTGCTGTTCTGGGAAGGCTGGCTGTTGATAAACGGTTGCAAGGACAGTCCTTCGGAAAATATCTGCTGATTGATGCGTTGCAGCGTGTACAGACCGCTGCCCGCTCTGTTGCCATCTACGCGGTGATCGTCGATGCTAAAGATATCAGATCCGCCGCCTTTTATCACAAGTACGGC
>JANMDF010000092.1:0-5510 GCA_031376145.1 Alphaproteobacteria bacterium | reverse complement strand
TGCCGTGAAAGCCCAACGCCAGAAAGCCGAAGCGGAAGCTGCAATTGCAGAAACGCAAATGCCTGAAGTGCCTCAGGCGCAGAAACCAAAACCACGCAAGGTTCCTGCAAAAGCATCTGAGAACGTTGCCGTTGTCACAGGATCCCCCGAAGAGCCCCGCAAAGGCTGGTGGTCGCGGTTAGTCAATTAATACCGGATATGCATAGATACTTCCTCGCCTTGATGGTGTTACTGGTAACCGCCTGTGACAGTCAGGGTGAGGTAAGTTTCCCCACCACCGCGCTGACGATCAAGACCAGTGCACACACCTATACTTTTACGGTTGAAGTCCCGCGCAATCAGCAGGAAATGGCGCAAGGCCTGATGTTTCGCAAAACAATGGCTGATGATGCCGGTATGCTGTTCATTTTTTCCGAACCACGTAGCATCACTATGTGGATGGAAAATACCTACCTGCCACTGGACATGATTTTTGCCGATGCCCATGGCCGCATTGTTGATATTGTGCGCGATACAACACCGTTGAGCCGTAATATTATCACATCAGCCACGCAGGCAATGGCGGTACTGGAAGTGAAAGCCGGAACGGTAAAAAAGCTTGGCATTCAACGTGGTGATACGTTAAAAACGGCTATATGGCCGGCAAGCAACTGATACCATTTTGCAATCAATGTGTAGATGAGGCGAGGCTAACGAGCCGCGCGCAGTGGCCTGATTGGCCATGAGCACGGCGAGAGACGACGCAGCCCATCTACACATTGATTGCGAATTGGTATGAAAAAAAACCGTTTATCTGAACTTATCAATACCCTGCCTCCCCAAGCTGTGCTTCAGGATGCTGATGCACTATTTTTTTACACGACCGAGCAGCGCGGTCATTTTATCAGCAAACCACTGGCTGTTGTGCTGCCCTCTTCAACACAGGACGTGCAAACTATTGTCCGGTTTGCCCGGCAGTATCATCTGAAACTGGTACCACAAGGTGGTAATACAGGATTAGTGGGTGGCGCGGTAGCGGATCAACACAGTCTGATTATCAACTGCCAGCATATGAACAACATTATCAATGTGGACAGCAGCGGTGACAGCATGCAGGCAGAAGCTGGCTGCACCCTGGCTCAGGTCAAAGCCGCTGCTGATGCACAAAATCTCTACTTTCCCCTGGGCTTGAGTGTGGCAGAAACCTGCCAGATCGGGGGAAATATTGCCAGTAATGCCGGTGGTATTAATGTCCTGAAATATGGCAATATGCGCAATCTTGTCCTTGGCCTCGAAGTTGTCCTGGCGGACGGCAGTATATGGTCAGACTTGCGGCCACTGCACAAAAACAATGCTGGTATTGATTTAAAACATCTGTTTATTGGCAGTGAGGGTACACTCGGCTTGATTACCAAGGCCACACTGCGCCTTTTTCCTAAGCCCCGGCACATAACAACATACTGGTATCCTTGCAGCAGTATAAGCGATACCATTGATGCTTACCGCAAAGCACGTCAATTTTTTGGCGACAGTATCAGTGCCTGCGAACTGTTACCGGACATAGCCCTGCACCTGGTACGACAATACCGCTCTGATGCAGTATCTTTGCAAGATTCTGCGCCGTGGTATGTGTTACTGGAGACTCAAAGCCAGCATTCAGATCAATTCTTAAAAACAGATGATTTTATAACAATCCCCGCCGGTGAGGCAGCGCACTACTGGTATTATCGCCGACAATTTCCATGGGTGCAACGTGAAGCTGGTATCAGCATCAAACATGACATTGCCTTGCCGCTGGATGCGATTGCTGCTTTTGTGGAATATGCCGCTGACGCTCTTAAAACTGCCTACCCGGAAGCAATACCCACACCTTTCGGGCATCTTGGCGATGGCAACCTGCATTACAATATTCTGTTTGCCAAAAATGCAACGCCGGATACCGCAGGTATTCATAAAATGATATACGACCTGGTGCACCGGTATGGTGGCACGATCAGTGCTGAACACGGTATCGGGCTTGCCAAGCGGGATCTGTTGTATCATTATGAACCTGAGATTGCACAGCAATTGCGCAGCGCTGTTAAAAATGCTCTTGATCCTGCTCACCTGTTCAACCCAGGAAAAACCATATGACGCGCCTTCTCAGTATCCTGGTATTACTCTGCAGCCATTCCGCCTGGGCTGATATAAAAGCTTCTGCGTGGGTCATTAAAGCCGATCTGAAACATCATGACGTACCGGTTTACATGGTATTAACAAACCTGAGTCAGACTGCTGATAAGCTGATTCGTGCAGAAACACCCATCGCGCCATCAGTCATCATGCGCCAGAATATTCAGAATAACATTGGTGTTGTGCGGACAGAGAAGGTCAGAAGCATACCGCTGCCAGCCCTTGCCATGCAGCAGATTCATGCTGATACCCACCAGTTATGGTTGACGGACGTACGGTTAAAAAACGGAAATCCCGCCACATTCCCCATGTTTCTAACGTTCAGTAATGCGCCACCGCAACGTATTGATGTGCAGATACTGGATGCCGCGAATGCGATAAATAAGTAACATGTGCAATATCGTCATGGCAGACAGTATTTTCTGTCTTTACAGCGGTAAATAACAACGCATATTTGTGAGCATCAGGTTCTCTATCATAATACATGGGTTATTCTGTGCACCATATGCAGTATATCCTGCCAGTTCTCATAGCGATGCTGCTGTCTGGCTGTGCTCTTGATGAGCGAACGAGCAGGGCTGCACCACCGTCATACCAACCGATATATTATGCTGGTAACACTGATGGTTACCGGCCAGCGTACCCACAGGTTGCTTACGCGCCTTCCACCTATGCTGCGCCGGTCTATAGCAGGCCTGTATACCGACAGCCGGTTTATCAGCCGCAACCAGTACCACCGTACAAACAGCCAGTATGGCAGGCTCCGGCAAAACCGGTTGCGGCTTTTGACCAACACTATGGCAGCCTGACACCCCCTGCACCTATGCCGCCTGTAATACAACCACGCTTACCTGCACCGACAGTGGCTGATCCTGCCTATAAAACGCATGTTGATCATACTATACAATCCGGGGACAGTCTGTACGGCATTGCCCGCACATACCAGAGTGACATTCCCGCCATCGCCAGTGCCAATACTTTACAGCCACCCTACGTTCTGCGTGCTGGCCAGGTATTAAAAATACCAACCAATCTTGCAGTACCCAACAGCCAGCAACCAGCAGCGGCATCGTTGAAGCCATTTTCCGATACAGGCGGTAAACTTGCCTGGCCAGTAGCAGGACGTGTGCTGTCACATTACGGTTTAAAACGTGATGGACAGCGCAACCAGGGCATCAACATTGCCGCACCTTTAGGTGTTCCGGTATATGCCTCCAGCGACGGCAAGGTCATCTACACCGGCCAGAAAATGAAAAGTTATGGCAATATTGTGATGCTAAAACATGACAATGATCTGATCACTACGTATGCACATTTAGGCGAGATACGGGTGCGCAAAGGTGATGCTGTGCGGCGCAATCAACAGATTGCCTCTACTGGTTTGACAGGCTCCATTGCTGCGCCACAGGTACACTTTGAAGTGCGCCGCGATCAACGCGCCATCAATCCCCTGCCACTGCTTGGGCAGCTACCGCTCCCACAGGTTGCCAGCAAGTAAAGTTACTAATTCGTTGCATTCCGTGTCGGCCTGGATATAGTGCGCGCCATTAACAAAGGGGCTATCTCAATGCTATTTTCTTCTCCTGCTTATGCACAGGCTGCCACTGCCGCTACTCCGGAAGCCGGCGCCATGAGTTTTGTGCCACTGATCCTGATTTTTCTGGTGTTCTATATTTTGCTGATCCGCCCACAGCAAAAGAAAATGCGTGCCATGGAAGCCATGATTACCGCTTTGAAAAAGGGTGATGAGATTATTACCAGTGGTGGCATTGTTGGCAAAGTCATCAATGCCGGTGACGAGCGGGAACTGCTGGTACAAATCGCTGATGGCGTACAGATTCGGGTAATGCGCAATACTGTTGCCGGCCTTTACGGTGCTGCAGCAGCAAAAAACAGTGATGTGATCTCCACAGAAAAATCTGCAAAGCCTGCCAGAAATAAAAAATCCGCCTGACGTATATGCTGAAAATCCGCGCATCGACGCTGTATGCGACAGCCATACTGCTGTTTCTGGCATTTGTTATTGTCATTCCCAATTTCTTTACGGATGCAACACGCGCCAGTTGGCCTTCATGGTTACCAAACCGACAGTTAAACCTTGGCCTTGATCTGCAGGGTGGGTCACATCTGCTGTTGCGTGTCGATGTGGCCAGCGTTGAAAATGAATACCGACAGGAACTGCGCAACAGTATCTCTGACGTTCTCAACCTCAATGATCCCAACGCCAGGCTTGTTACTGACAATAACAAAACCGTTATTACCTTAGCCGCGGAGGCAGATACCGCTACTATCCTGGGGCAACTGCGTGAACGTGTTCCGGCTGACTGGCAACAGCAGGGAAACACACTGACCATGACCCTGACACCACAGGCCATTGCGGCGGTGCGCGAGCAGGCGATGAGTAAATCATTAGATATTATCCGACTGCGTGTTGATGAAACCGGTACAAAGGAACCGACGATCCAACGCCAGGGTAAACAGGACATTCTTTTACAGCTTCCTGGCGTTGACGACCCCGCCCGCATACGACAGTTACTTGGTAAAACTGCAAAGTTAACATTCCATCTGGTGAATGAAGACATTGGCATGGTGCTGGGTAACGCCCAGAAAGTCCCCGGCAGCAGTAAACTGCTGCCCTACAGCGACAACAATGTTGCCGAAGCCGTTTCTGAGAAACCGTATCTTGCTGTCTATCGCCGCGCCATGCTGTCCGGTGATATGCTCGTCGATGCCCAGGCCAGTTTTCAGGACACACAACCCGTTGTATCCTTCCGTTTTAACACCCTGGGTGCTAAAAAATTTGGCCTGGCAACGTCACAGAATGTGGGCAAGCGTTTTGCGATTGTGCTGGATGATGAAGTCATCAGTGCGCCGGTGATTCGTGAGGCGATTGCCGGTGGCAGCGGTATAATCAGTGGTTCTTTTACCACCCAGAGTGCCAAAGATCTTGCGCTGCTTCTGCGTTCCGGTGCTTTGCCCGCGCCATTGACCATCGAAGAAGAGCGCACCGTTGGCCCCGGGCTAGGTGCGGATTCCATTGCTTTTGGCAAAACAGCAAGCCTGATTGGTATCGTCTTTGTCATCATTCTTACCCTGGCAATTTATGGGCGCTTTGGCGTATACGCTGTTATTGCACTGCTGGCGAACCTGCTGCTGCTTGTGGCGGCATTAACGCTGCTGCAGGCAACACTGACGCTGCCAGGTATAGCGGGTATCGTTTTAACCATCGGCATGGCGGTTGACGCGAATGTTCTTATTTTTGAACGGATGCGCGACGAGAGTATGCAGCAGGGAAACTTGCTGCAGATTCTGGACAGCGGATATAAAAAAGCCATTGCAACGATTCTGGACTCCAACAT
>JANMDF010000086.1:0-3101 GCA_031376145.1 Alphaproteobacteria bacterium | reverse complement strand
AGCATACAAATTTTTACTATTTACAGGTATTGGCGCAATTGTCCAAGCGGGCGTACCCGAACCTCCTGCATAAGGGAACATGATACCTACGCTTGGTATATTAATTGTATTTACATAAGAGTTTAGTACGTTAGAAGCATCATAATAACCCGTAGCAGCAGGTGTTGCAGATATGGTAGTTTGGTAATTCAAATCATATTGACTGCCTCTATTACCTAATCTGTTTAAGATAAATAAATCAGCTGTACCATTGTCACGTGGCATCAAATCAGCAACGGTTACGTGACGCATAGCCGTTGTGCTTGAAGGCGCAGGCGTGAATTTTAACTTGAAACGAACATTGCTACCCGCCGCTACTGATGTAGAAGAAGCATACGTTGCACCATTGTCACTACTCACTGTTTTATCCAAATTGAAAGCGGCTGTACCTACTACATTCACATATTCTACATTAGAATTTTGCGCTGTAACATTACCACCTGTGATAGCGAAATAGTTTGGAATATTACCAATACAAGCTGAATCACTAATTTTTACATCAAATTCAAGATAGTAATAAGGCACACTAAAATTGCCGTAGTTGCTACAATAAATGTAGAAAAGACTTTGGCAAGTGGCAGGAATAGTAGGCAAATTCCAAGTCAAATTTTGACCCGCTTGACTGAATGTGACACCCGTAAGAGCCGTTGCACCCGAAGGCAATGTACCACCAACTGAACAAGGCGAACCATAAGTGCTTGTGGTATAATAAGTTGGATTACCTACATAAGTTAAATTAGAATTTAGAATATCAGAAATGAAAAACTGGGAATGGCTTTGGGAAACGGATGGCTAATTTCAGAAAACAAGATTTGGAAAGTACGACAAGTTCATGAAGTAGGCTATGTTCAGCTTAAAAAGCAATCCGAACACCTGCTAGAGGTTGCCAAACGTGCCGTTGAAATCGCCATTGAGCAGGACGAGGCGGCGGCGATAGCGTGGATTGCAGGACAAACCGAAAGGACAGCCAAATGACCACCCCCCACAAAATCATTGTTTTTGAAAACGCCAATATCCGCCGTACGTTGCATAACGGCGAGTGGTGGTTTTCTATTGAAGATGTAATCACTGCCCTTACCGATAGCGCAGACGCAAAGCAATATATTCAAAAACTTAAGCAGCGCGACCCCATTTTGAAAGCAGGATGGGTACAAATTGTACTTACCCTTGCATTGACAACAGATGGGGGCAAGCAGCGCATGAATTGCGCTAATACAGAAAACATTTTCCGTATTATCCAATCCATTCCTTCCCCCAAAGCCGAACCCTTCAAGCGTTGGCTTGCCAAGGTGGGCTATGAACGGGTGCAGGAAATTGAAGACCCCGAACTTGCCACACAGCGCACCCGCGCTCTGTATAAAGCCAAGGGATATAGCGATGCGTGGATTGAAAGGCGGATGCGTGGTATTGCCGTGCGTGAGGAACTCACCGAAGAATGGCAACAGCGCGGTGTGGGCGGCGAAAAAGAATACGCCATTTTAACGGCGGAAATTTCCAAAGCCACGTTTGGCTTAACACCCAGCGAATACAAACAGCACAAAGGTTTAACCCGTGAGAACCTCCGCGACAACATGACAGATTTAGAGCTGATTTTCTCAATGCTTGGCGAGGCTTCCACCACCGAAATTGCCCGCACCAAAGACGCGCAAGGCTTTACCGAAAACAAACACGCCGCGAAAGCAGGCGGTAAAATCGCAGGGGATGCCCGCAAAAAGCTAGAAATTGAAAGTGGGCGCAAAGTGGTAACACAAGATAATCATTTGCAGCTTACCACCCCGAAGCGACTTAAAGGGGAATGAAGCAAAAGCTCTTACGTTCATTTTTCGCCATTTTTGAACGCATCCACAGCAACATGTTCAATTTTGCACACAAGAAAGTTATACCATGCACTCCCTAACCCCTGATTTTTTACACCGTCTTTCGTTGCCGCATAAGCTGATAGGCACCATTCGGGCGATTGGGCATTTTCAGGGCAAGCAAGAGCTGTATCAAAACAAAGCCCCCGATATGTTGCGTAACCTGCAACAAGTGGCGGTGATTGAAAGTGTGGAATCCTCAAACCGCATTGAAAACATTGTTGTGAAGCAAGCAGACTTGTTGCGCCTGATGCGGGATAATGCCGAGCAATCTGCCACCTGGGATGTGTGAGGGTACAAAAATGACAAACAATAATTTGCGAGAGAAACGATGAGCGCACTCAACATTGCTAATTTTATCTGGGGCATCGCCGATGATGTGCTGCGAGATATTTATGTGCGCGGTAAATACCGGGATGTCATTCTGCCGATGACGGTTATCCGGCGGCTTGATGCGGTGCTGGAACCGACGAAACAGGCTGTTCTGGACATGAAAGCCAAGTTGGATAAAGCTGGCATTGCCAACCCCGAAGCCGCCCTACGGCAAACCGCCGGACAGGCACTCTACAATACCTCGCCTTACACCTTGCGCGATTTAAAGGCGCGTGCCCGCACTCAGCAGCTTAAAACCGATTTTGAAGCGTATCTTGACGGGTTTTCCGCCAATGTGCAGGAGGTGCTGGATAAATTCAAATTCCGTAACCAGCTGCCCACACTGGCGGAGGCGGATATTCTGGGCGCGGTTCTGGAAAAATTCCTTGATCCCGGCATTAACCTCAGCCCGAAATCCGTATTGAACGGGGATGGCAGTGTTCGCTTGCCAGGATTGGATAACCATTCCATGGGCACTCTGTTTGAAGAGTTGATCCGCCGCTTCAATGAGGAAAACAACGAAGAAGCCGGAGAGCACTTCACCCCGCGCGACGTGGTGAAGCTGATGGCAGACCTTATTTTTCTCCCCATTGCCGACAAAATCACATCGGGAACGTATCTGGTATATGACGGTGCGTGCGGCACTGGCGGTATGCTCACCGTTGCCGAAGAGCGATTGCTGGAACTGGCGCGTGCGCATCAGAAAGAAGTATCGGTGCATCTGTTCGGTCAGGAATCTGGCCCGAAAACCTACGCCATTTCCAAGGCGGATTTGCTGCTGAAGGGTGAAGGCGACGAAGCCGAAAATTTCCGCCTTGGCTCCACGCTGTCACA
>JANMDF010000060.1:0-6407 GCA_031376145.1 Alphaproteobacteria bacterium | reverse complement strand
ACGCTCAGGATGACAGCAGAAATACAAAAGCCACGCCTGGCAGTGGCGGCCTTAAACCCCCATGCCGGTGAAGGCGGCAGCATTGGTGATGAGGAAATACGGATCATTCAACCCGCTGTCGATATACTCCGTAAGGAAGGGTGGAGCGTGACTGATCCCACACCGGCAGATACGCTGTTTCATGCTGAAGCCAGGAAACAGTATGATGCGGTGCTGTGCATGTATCACGATCAGGCACTAATTCCCTTGAAAACCATTGATTTCTGGGGTGGCGTCAACGTCACCATGGGGCTGTCCATCGTGCGTACATCCCCAGATCATGGTACGGCTTTAAGTATTGCCGGGCAGGGCATTGCCCGCCCTGACAGCCTGATTGCTGCTATTAAAACAGCAACAGCGATTGCAGCACGGCGTCATGTCGCTTGAGCAGCTACCCCCCGTTGGAGGTATGGTCGAAGCGCATGGGCTTTGGGCAAACAAGGGTTTTGGCCAGCATTTCCTGTTTGATCTGAATATTACCCGCAAGATTGCCGCCAGCGCGGGGATTAAAGGGGTGTCTGTTCTGGAAATAGGCCCGGGCCCCGGTGGGCTTACCCGTGCATTACTCATGGAAGGCGCCTTAAGGGTCGTGGTGGTCGAAAAAGATCGCCGTTTTCTGCCGTTGCTGGAAGAGATTGCAGCCGTGGCGGATGGACGGCTGCAGATTCTGCACCAGGATGCACTGCAAACAGAGCTTGCTGCAGTGATGGGCAGTGCAGCACACGTGGTTGCTAACCTGCCGTATAATATTTCAACGCCTATTTTACTGGCGTTATATCGCCAGCGGGCACATATCCCATCCATGACACTGATGTTTCAGCGCGAAGTTGCTGAACGCATGGCGGCAGCGCCTGGCAGTAAAATTTATGGCCGGTTAAGTGTGATTACCCAGGCACTGTGTACTGTGGAGCATCTGTTTGACATTCCCGCCAGTGCGTTTGTACCGCCACCAAAAGTTGTATCATCGGTGGTGCGGCTGGTGCCAAAGATGGATCGCCTGGAGATGCAGACGGGCAGACTGGAAGGCTTGACAGCCGCAGCCTTTGGCCAGCGGCGCAAGATGTTGAAAAGCAGCCTGCGGCAGTTCACGGCTGATCCGCTGGCGTTATTAACATCCGCCGGTATTCGCCCTGAGGCACGGGCGGAAGAATTGTCGGTGGATGATTTTTTGCGGTTGCTCAAACAGGCATCTTAGGAATCAGAGGAGCATTTTCAATATTTTCTCTATCAAAAAAATGGGTGTATTGTGAGAAGTGTTTCAGTGCTTCTTTACAGTTTTCTTGGTGCGCAGAGAGTTCATCATCATGCAGCTTACGACAAATATAATGATCATCTTTTTTTTCAAGAACAGCAATATGAATCGGGGCGTTAATACCGCCAGAATTCAAATCTACCGCCAAATTCATTGCCATCACCGCTGAAAATATGCCTAAGGGCACTTTGGGACAAGGTTCTCCTTTCCAAAATACCTTTTTGATGAAGCTTAAAAATGGGTTTGTCAGGTAATGACCACTACCAAGTGAGCAAAATGGTAAATTTTCATTGATAACTGAAGGTTGAAAATTTCCCGCAGGCAACATTATAAGATGATGTTTTTTGTAGTGTGCAAAGCCAACGACAACAGTGGAAGGAATGTTGATTGGATCGTTTGGGCGAATATATTTCAGAAATTCATCAATTCCATTTACTGAGAACGCTTCTGTAATTTTATGAAAGTCATTAACAGCCAATTTACGGCGAGCAGGGCTGTCCCAAAAATCTTTTGCAACTTGCCGGAAACGTTGAGCAAACCCCAAATCTCCTGCAAAACCAACAACTAAATCTTCAGAGAGACAGGCAATTTTTTTGAGATACGACTCTTCGATGACACTGCCAATGGTCAGGGCACTGTCTGCGGCAATAACAACACCATCACTACAATAAATCCCGACAACGACAGTCATTGTTCTGCAAAGACACTATTTACCTTGGTTTCTGGATAGGCTTTATAAATGGCCGATACGAGATCACGAAACGACAATCTGCGTACAAAATCTGAAAGGCTTCTCATGTAGTTTTGATGATTTTCATCCAGAGTGTTGATGATACAGGAGGCTTCTCTATCACCTTCTGGGGTTAAGCTGTACCAACGTTGACTTGCAGAATTTCCGTAAGTAATACCTACTAGGCCTTGTGAGGATAATTTTTCTAGCTCAAGATACACATTTTTATCAAACGGACCGTAATCGTAAGGTCGAAATTCAAAAAATGGACCGCCAACCGCAGGGGAAAGGTTTTTATCGATAAGGAACAGCAATTTTTGCACCTGAACAGGCGAAAAACTATAGCTTCCATGCAAGCTTGCTAAAAGTATTTGCTGCTGATTCATTCGTCCCCCCACTCTTTGCATTGTAGCGCAGTGTAGAGATTTTTCATAGTGTAAATTGGTTTATTATTCCCTACACTCTATCCGCCTCAAGATAATCCAGATCTTTCGTCGCCGTTTCTTCCAGCTTCCAGATGGCCAGTAAAGCCCCAGGAATAACCACAACGCCAATGAGGGCGGCGGCTTCAATCAAGCCGTAAGATGGCTTGAGTTGATGAATCGCCAGGGTCATTAAAACCACTGAACCACGCACAAAATTGGGGGCAGACGTGGCCACGGTAGCGCGCAGGTTGGTGCCAAACTGTTCGGCAGCATTGGTCATGAACACTGCCCAGTAACCGCTCATCAGACCAAGGCCGGCGCACAGGAAATAGAATGCATGCGCATTCCAGCCATCAGCCGTCAGATACAGCGCGCTGACAGTCGCCAGACCCAGGACAAAACCGGTCATGACGCGCCGCCGGTTGCTGAGATACTGGCTGATAAATCCACTGGCAAAATCACCGGTAGAAAATCCAACATACAGGTAAATATAAGCGGTATGGATATTCATATTGGCAATATGCAGGGTGGTGGCGATTTCCGGGCTTAGGATAACCAGAAAACCGGCATACCAGATGGGGATACCGGCGATGATGCACAGCAGAAAACGGCCAAGCCGTTCACGGTTGCCAAACAAATCAATGAGCGAGCCACGGCGCACATTGGTTTTTTCTTTAATGGTATCAAACAGTCCAGATTCAAACGTACCGGCACGTAACAGCAGTAGCAGCAGACCCATGCCGCCACCGACAAAATATGTGGTGCGCCAGTCAAACATATCTGCGGTGAGTGCTGCCGCAATAGCACCCAGTACGCCGAAGCCAGCAATGAGGGCGGCACCATAACCACGTTTGTTGGTGGGCAGGGCTTCGGCAACCAGGGTAACACCTGCGCCCAACTCGCCGGCAAGGCCAATGCCGGCAATGAGTCGTAACCACTTATAGGTTTCCACATCCTGCACAAAGCCATTGGCAATATTGGCTAAAGAATACATCAGAATAGTACCGAACAGGGCGGCGCGCCTCCCCAGTTTATCCCCCAACACGCCCCAGATCACGCCACCCAGCAGCAGGCCGGTCATCTGCCAGTCCAGCAGATTGAGCCCAACATCGGTCAGTACATCAGCCGGAACACCCAGATCAATCAGGCTGGGATTGCGGACAATTCCGAACAGCACCAGATCGTACATGTCGACGAAATAGCCCAGGGCTGCGACGATAATAAGAATGACGTTCCTGCGTTGCATGTCAGCACCTTGCGTTAGCAGAACGTCAATAACACAGTGTTAGGCTGTTTGCTCAAGAAAAAAATGTCGGTAGCATCATTGCACATTCTGGATCCCGGCGCTCAAAGGGAAAACGGATAGTGTTGCAAATTGCATCGCTGCGTAATTCCCGAATATCAGGGCGATTTAAAAGTTGTTTCTTGGCTGGATTGCTTCGGCTTACGCCTCGCAATGACGGATAAGCATGTCATTGCGAGCCATGCCTTCAGCAGGGATAGCCTGCCAGGCGAGGCGTGGCAATCCAGACTTTTAAATCGCCCTGCCCGAATATAGTATTAATAAAAATACATTACATATAGTGACAAAAATCACTTTAATTCTGGTTTTTTTGTTAAAAAATTGTTAAAGTACATAATAACCCTGCTGCCAACCATACGCGTGTTCATGCCCTTTTATCGTGCTGTAGCAACGCTCCTGACTGCATTCCTGATCACAGTGTCTGTGTTCAGTGGCAACGCATTGGCGGCAGCATCCCTGGAATATGATCCGGCTAAAAAGCAGGCGTGTCAGGAAGATATGGCCAAGCAGGCCGAAACCTACGGCACATCGCATCCAGTAGCCTGTAACTGGAAAGAATTCGGTGCCGTACAAACCATGGTAACACTGGCAGGGCAGTTTAAATACTGTAATGGCAGCGCAAAGGGCTTGGGCAGTGCAGGCAGTAATCGCCAGGTTCTTAATCAAGTTTGTGATGCCATACTGGAAGATAAATGCAGACCACAGTCAAATCCTTCGGGGTCAACGGTTAACAAAACAATGTATGATCCCTTTCGTGGGGATTACCGGCGGGCACTGGATTGTGCCATTACCAGTATTGGGGGCAATCCCGCATCTGGGGCAGAAAAACCAAGCCTGGCCACGGTTGGCAGCGGCAGTACCCAGGCACAGAGCGACCCACAGGCACAAAAAGGCGATCCAGCCCCTGATCTTAAGGAAATCCAGGCGAATTTAGCCACATTATGCTGGGCATGTCCGACCATCGGGCGGGTGTTTGGCGCATCCATGCTGTATGGCGAGGCGATGCATAAGGAGGTGGGCAAGGATCTTGCCAGCTTCCTGGGTACAGTGCTGGTCATCTGGTTGCTGTTTCAGGCGGGTAAACTGCTGATGCCGTTTATGCCCGCCCAGGGGATGAAGGGCGTTGGTAACAACGTGATGGTGCGTATTTCATTTGTGATGGTGATGGCCATCGCATTGACGTCCAGCACGTCCTATAAACTTTACTGGGATAATATTTATTATCCGGTAGTGGATGCTACGATTCAACTGGCCAACGGCGTGATGGATATTGGCAGCGGGGCTGGCAGTTTCTGGCAGAAAGCCGAAATAAGCTATAAACCAACTCTGGTAAAGGGGTTGACGGGGCAGCAGGCCAAGATGAAAGACGACCTGGAAAAGATGGTGCATAAAATGCAGTTCGTCTTTACCTGGGGGCTGGCCACCGGTATTTTTCTGCTGCAGCATGGATCCTGGATCAGTGGTGTTTTCCTGATTTTTATTTACGCCTTTGCACCATTTACCTTTGCGGTGAAGATTCTGGATGCGGTGATGCGCTGGACGATCATGTCTGTGCTGAGCTCCGTACTTATGGCGGCGGCGTGTTTTCCCGCCACCCGTAAATATGCCATTCTGGGTGGTAAAGCCCTGATGGAATCAGGTCTCAATATTGTGGTACTGGCCTTAATTGGTGTGATCACGGCGGGGATGATTGAGGCATCACTGGATGAAATGGCGAAATTCGCCAAGAAAAACGAAGGCCATTACGCGGTATTTCTGGAACGCCAGAGCGGGCCGGTCAAGCCGAAGCCGACCACACCAAAACCGAATACTACGCCGCAAAGCGGCGCGTTGCCCGGGTATAGTGACGAGACGCGCCTGCCACTGCCGTATGTGGATAGGCCGCAAGGGGCGTCGCCGGGGAATGTTCCGCCTGGTGCTGGTTCTAGCTGTCCATGGCATTATCCAACATCAAAAGGTTGTGCTCTTACAACCCCATTTGGTTGGGTTCCTAGCCAAAGCCGCTATCATGCTGGACTAGATTTGGCGTGTGCTGAAGGTACTCCAATTGTTGCGGCGAGAGATGGTAAGGTATCATTTGCTGACTGGGGTGGTAATGCTGGTCGGATGGTCACCATTGAGCATGGCGGGAATGTTTATACAAACTATTTCCATTTATCTAAAATTCAGACCAATGTGGGGCAGGTTGTTAAAGCTGGTCAACAAATTGGCTTGATGGGATCAACAGGCCGATCCACTGGTTCTCACCTACATTTTGAAGTTGGTATGCCGCAAAAGATTGATCCTGCCCCGGTTCTGGCTTGTGCGGCAGGTGGCGTTCTATTTGCTGCAGGGCTTGGTGGTGAATACAGTGAATCAACCACGTTAACCCCACCGCTCGACTACCGCGATCTGGCCTATTGGATTCTGGTGGCAGTTGGGTTGATCTGTGCCTGGTCGTTTAAGAATTTCGGCAATTTTGGCTCGATCCTGCTCAATACCCCGGGCATGTCCCTGGATACGGGTAAGTTTATTTATGATATGCGGAAATTATCAACCCGCATTGCCGGTTTCGGGGCGGGTGCCGCTGCCAAACTGGGCTTTGAGAAAATGGGTGGTGCAGCGGCGATAGACGCGGCGAAACAGGCACTGGGTCAAGCCGCCGGTGCAGCAGGGCAG
>JANMDF010000013.1:0-2699 GCA_031376145.1 Alphaproteobacteria bacterium | reverse complement strand
GTGGTATTGAAATGAAGCTATCTGCCATTCATGCCCAGGCCTTCAGCAGTGATACGGTAACTTTGCCTATTGGTGGCTATTATCGCTATCGTGCACGCGGTGAGACACATGCCTATGCCCCTGAAGTCGTACACACGTTGCAGGAAGCCGTAGGGCAGGGGTCTTATACACTGTATAAAAAATACAGTAAAATTCTGGAAAACATGGCGCCGGTACAGGTACGCGATCTACTGGCCTTAAAACCCGCTGCAACGCCACTGCATCCCGACAAGGTACAATCGGTAACAGAGATTCGACAGAAGTTTGTCACGCCGGGCATGTCCCTGGGGGCATTAAGTCTGGAAGCCCACGGCACCCTGAATATTGCCATGAACCGTATTGGGGCGCGTTCGGATTCGGGCGAAGGTGGAGAAGATGCCGCCCGCTATACCCGCCAACCCAACGGCGATAATGCGAACTCCCGTATTAAGCAGGTGGCCAGTGGCCGCTTTGGCGTTACGGCTGAATACCTTAATCAGTGTGATGAAATTGAAATTAAGGTAGCACAGGGCGCAAAACCTGGTGAGGGTGGCCAGCTGCCGGGGTTCAAGGTTACAGCAGAGATTGCCAGATTACGCCATGCGACAAAAGGCGTAACCCTGATTTCACCGCCGCCGCATCATGATATTTATTCCATCGAAGACCTGGCACAACTGATCTATGACTTAAAACAGATCAACCCGCGTGCGCGTATCTGCGTCAAACTGGTATCGCGCACTGGCATTGGGGCGATTGCCGCCGGTGTTGCCAAGGCCAATGCCGATGTGATTCTGATTTCCGGCCATGTTGGCGGCACGGGCGCATCGCCCATGACCAGCATTAAATATGCAGGACTGCCCTGGGAAATTGGTTTATCAGAAGCCCACCAGGTGTTAACATTGAACAAACTGCGCCACCGTGTGACCTTGCGCACCGACGGTGGTTTGCGCAATGGCCGTGATATTGTCATTGCTGCTATTCTGGGGGCGGAGGAATTTGGCATTGGTACGGCGTCTCTGGTGGCTATGGGCTGTATTATGGTGCGTCAGTGCCATTCCAACACCTGCCCGGTTGGGGTATGTACGCAGGATCCTGCCTTGCGCGAAAAATTCACTGGTACGCCGGAAAAAGTCGTAACGTTGTTTACCTTTATCGCCGAAGAAGTCCGGGAAATTCTGGCCAGTCTGGGGGTGGCTAGCCTGCGCGATGTGATTGGCCAGACACAATTCTTGCACCAGGTACAGCGCGGCGCGGTGGGTCTGGATGACCTGGATTTAAACCTCTTACTCGCCAAGCCGGAGCAGGGCGATTATCAGGCTTACTGCACCATGACGGAGCGCAACTCGGTACAGGTATCGCTGGATGAACAAATTATCAAAGATGCGCATGCGTTTTTTGCCAGTGGCGAGAAAATGCAGCTGACGTACGGGGTGCGCAATGTCAATCGCACCGTGGGGACACGGTTGTCGTCGGTCATTACGACTACCTATGGCATGCAGCATTTCCCTGATGATCAGCTAACGATTCTGTTGCAGGGCAATGCGGGGCAGTCGCTGGGTGCTTTTGCTGTACAGGGCTTAACCTTGAATGTGGAGGGTGATGCCAATGACTATGTGGGCAAAGGGCTGTCCGGTGCTATTATCGCCATTCGTCCTGAAATGACCAGCCGCCTGCGTGCAGCAGAACAGCAGACCATCCTGGGCAACACTGCCCTGTATGGCGCAACGGCTGGTAAACTGTTTGCCGCCGGACAGGCGGGGGAGCGTTTTGCCGTGCGCAATTCCGGTGCTATTGCAGTTATTGAAGGCTGTGGTTCGAATGGTTGCGAATACATGACCGGCGGTACGGTAGTGATTCTGGGAGCAGTAGGCCATAATTTTGCCGCCGGAATGCACGGTGGTACGGCCTATGTGTATGATCCGGACAATGCGTTTGAACCGTTCGTCAATTTTGAATCTGTGGTGACACAACAGGTAGAAGATGAAGCGGCAGACTTGCGGGCTTTGCTTGTGGAGCATGTTCATCGTACCGGCTCACAACACACACGTGCTATCCTGGCTAACTGGGAAGTCAGCCGCCATCAGTTCCGGCAGATTATTCCCAAAGAAGTTTTACTGCAACGCGATGCGGCAGCGGTGAAAGCGGCTTAAAATTTGCTGCACTGCAAAATATCATTGACTAGCTAGGTAGTTAGCCTAAAATAGACCCATGCGTATTGTTAACGTCCATGATGCCAAAACCAATCTTTCCAGCCTGCTGGCCAGTGTCAGCCTGGGGGAAGAAATCCACATTGCTCGCGCCGGACAGCCGGTAGCAAAGCTTGTGGCATTACAGGAAGCCATTATAGCCCGCACGCTGGGGGCAGATCAGGGCGTTTTTTCCACATCGGATGATTTTAATACCCCTGTTTTGCTGGTGCAGTCGTGAAGATTCTGCTGGATACCGAGATCTGGTTGCTGGCGATGAGTAATCCAGAAAAATTAAATCACCATGCCCGCGATTTACTGAAAAACACGGCACATACGCTGTATCTGTCTGCCGCCAGTGCTTGGGAAATTTCCCTGAAATATCAGGCTGGACAGCTAACGTTGCCAGAGGCTCCAGAACGTTTTGTGGCAAGCCGTCTGCAAAGTTTTGGCATTGAACCGCTGGCCGTTGGGATGCAGCATATGCTGCATGCG
>JANMDF010000317.1:0-3230 GCA_031376145.1 Alphaproteobacteria bacterium | reverse complement strand
CAAAGAAAGCCCTCTCCCCCCTGGGGAGAGGGTGGGGTGAGGGGCGGGGCGTTTTAAAAGTCTGGATGCCACGCCTCGCCTGGCAGGCTATGCCTGCTGAAGGCATGGCTCGCACTAACATGCTCATCCGTCATTGCGAGGCGTAAGCCGAAGTAATCCAGCCAAGAAACAACTTTTAAATCACCCTGAAAAGCTCTGGATTTACAAAGTATTGTTCAGGCAATTGCGCAACCAGCTATAATACGACTTACGCAGTAACGTGATTTACAGCTCTATCTGTTTTACCAGCGAAAGCTGGTATCCAGCAAAATCAATAAGTTCTGGATCCCGGCTTCCGCCGGGAAGACGGAAAAATCGTTATTTTGCGTAATACCGCTTTGCGACCAAAATATAGAAAAACATACGAAAAGTGGCAAGCCTGCGCAGCGCTTGAGCGGAACATTTTGCAATCCCTTTGATTGCAAAATAGTATAAGTCGTATATAACTATTCAATCAGCTATACGCTGCCGGACGATGAACCCCAGCCTTCGCTGCCTGTACAGAAAAACCACTTTTGTGACATCCATCACTGCAGCAGACGCCTGAATAGTTTTATATGGGCGTGTAGTGAGTAAAGGTAAACCACATGACTGATGTTCTTACCCCTGAAGAGAAACATGATGCGCGGTTAGCAGCAATCATTTCGACAGCCACGAGTATGCGTGATGGTTTCCCCGTCAATCTTGACACACAGAGTCAAATGCTTGGCTTATCCAGCAAACCGACCCTTAAAGAATTGGACGACAAGCATCAACAAGCCAGGATCATGCTCACTACCGATCTGGCAGCTGAATGCGCAGATGTGTTCGGTATCACCATTGACGAGGTCAATCAACAACTGGTAAAATCCGTCGATCAAATCGCAGCTCCCCTTCACAAGAGAAAAGCCCTGGTTAGGGTTTTGGAAAATACTGTTTTGTGCCTGGGGGCAGGGATATTGTCTATCTCGACCGCTTCCAGCAGCATAACATGGTCGATTGCAGATCAACGGCACATTGATGCATCAGAAATTCTATTTCGAGAGAGTCTTGCGTCAAGTCGTGCGGCCTGTGATAAATCTTTTCCTATTGAAAAGAGAATGCGTGATATAGATGTTTTTGATGCTGTAGGGAGGCGTGATACATGCAAGCAAAATGCCGCAACAGCCTTCCAGCAAAACATACAAACGCTTCACGAGAGATCAAACCCTATAGGTGGCTACATTGCTCTGTCAGGAGCCATCGCCATTATAGGTGCTTTTACATCTGTTTATGCAGGAGTCTGGGCTGCTCAAGCCTTGCGAGGTCTTAACCGCTCCAAGGAATAACCCCCCATCACCGCACCAGTGTTGTATCCGGTTTGATCCACCAGGTATCAGGAAAGCCCAGTTCATATTTTGGTGCCATGGAGGGTTTGCCAAAGCGATCCCAGTAGGCAATGCGAAACTTACCCGAATACCAGTGCGGAATCAGGTAATAGTTCCATAACAATACGCGATCTAACGCCTGTACTCGGGTTCTCAGAGCGCTCAGGTCTTTGGCCTGAATGATTTTTTCCACCAGCGCATCAACAACCTTATTTTTAATGCCGATACTGTTTTGCGATCCTGGCGTATCGGCCAGCTTGGATGACCAGTACGACCGCTGTTCATTGCCTGGCGATGGTGATTGCGCAAACAGCCCGACAATCATATCAAAATCAAAATTATCGGCGCGGTATTTATATTGTGCGGGATCGACGGTACGCACACTGACCTGAATCCCCAGTTTTTTCAGGTTCTGTACATAGGCCGCCGCCACCCGTTCAAAAGATGGGTTGTCCAGTAGAATCTCAAAGGTTAGAGGATTATTATCCTTATCAACCAACGTGTTGCCAGCAATCTTATATCCGGCTTCCTGCAACAGCTTTGTCGCTTTGCGCATGTTATAGCGAAAGCTATCTTTTCCCGGATTGGTGGGCAGCGCAAAGGGTAGACTGAACAGTTCTTCCGGTAATTCCGCCCGATATGGTTCCAGCAGCTTTAACTCTTCCCCCTCCGGCACGCCGGTGGCCGCCAGGTTGGTATTGGCAAAATAACTGGTGGTGCGTTGATAGATGCTGAAGAATAAATTTTTATTCATCCATTCAAAATCAAAGGCATAGTTCAGTGCCTGCCGCACGCGAGTATCCTGGAATTTCTCACGCCGCAGGTTGAATAAAAAGCCCTGCATGCCTGCCGGGATCTCGTTTCTCACTTCCAGCAGCTTGACGCGTTTATCGCGTACTGCCGGGAAATCATAAGCCGTTGCCCAGTTCTTGGAGATATTTTCCAGACGGAAATCATAGCGGCCTGCCTTAAACGCTTCCAGGGCTACCGATGAATCTCGGTAATATTCAAACCGGATAGTGTCCGCATTGAAAAACCCCTTGTTAACAGGCAGGTCTTTTGCCCAGTAATTCTCGCGCCGCTGATAGGTAATGGAGCGACCCGGCTTAATATCCGTAATAGAGTATGGGCCACTGCCCAGGGGTGGTTCCAGCGTGGTTTTGTCAAATACCACCTGATCATAGTATTTCTTACTTAAGACCGGCATCTGGCCAATAATTAGCGGCAACTCACGATTTTTCTTAGATTTAAAAGTGAACTTAACACTGTATTCACCTGTTTTTATAACTTTATCTACCTCAGCATAATAACTGCGGAAGAACGGCTGCCCCTTCTCGCGCAGTGCATTAAAAGTGAAAACCACATCATCGGCTGTCACCGGTGTACCATCAAAGAACCTGGCAATCCGGCGCAGGCGGAATTCCACCCAGGAACGATCCTCTGGAACAATAATCTGCTCAGCAAGCAAGCCATATTCGCTGCTGGGTTCATCACCCGCCTTGCGGGTGAGGGTATCAAACAGGTAACTCAACCCCTCGGCAGGAACGCCCTTCAGAATAAACGGATTCAGGCTGTCAAAGTTACCAATACTCGACAACAGCAGGGTTCCGCCCTTTGGGGCATCAGGATTGACATAATCCAGGTGCTTAAAAGTTGCCGGGTATTTTGGCGTGCCATGCGTTGCGATGGCATGCATGCTGCGCACCTGCGCCGGGCTGGCGGTGCTGCATAAAATAGCGATAAATAGTATTATATATCTTATCATTATACTGTTTTCCTAAAGTGTATTCATCACCACAAGGCAGCGTTATTGCCGGATAATCCTCGGAATAAATCCAAGACGGC
>JANMDF010000298.1:0-1724 GCA_031376145.1 Alphaproteobacteria bacterium | reverse complement strand
CACCTCTTGCGATGGAGCGGTGACAGTAGAAGCATATTATGGAAGCGTACCTGAATCACCCGGAGACTTCACTTTCCTTTGGGATGATGGGGGTACTGATTCTGTACGTACTGATTTGTGTGCAGGCATACATTCTGTAACCATATCAGATGGAAATAACTGCTTTAAAATAGAGCAAATCACTATTCCTTCCCCTGATTCAGTCGGCTCTAATCTTAGCACAACCCCAGTTTCCTGCTTCGGCGGCGAAGATGGAGCGATCTCTATTGTTGGTGACGGTGGTAATGGTGGCCCTTATACTTTCTTATGGAGTAATGGTGCTACCACCAATGCTTTAACGGATTTGGCAGTAGATGATTTCCCTAATGGTTTATTTGCTGTAACAGTAACCGATGTTGATGGTTGTACAGGGGTATTTGCAGACACACTCACACAGCCAATCGCTATCACTTTGGAAAAAGACACCTTGCTTTCAGAGCCTATTCGTTGTTTTGGCGATGCCAGTGGCTCTTTACAAGTGAGCATCACAGGTGGTAATGCCGGAACCTATGAGTATGTATGGGAAGATGAGGGTGGAAATTCGGAAGGAACTGCTTCCAGTATCACTATGCTTTCTTCTGGCTTCTATTATGTCACTGTGACAGACTCTAAAGGCTGTACCGCCCGTGATAGTTTCTTGCTGATTGATCCACCTGCTATTCAAGGCCGAAATGGAGGTTTCTTGCCGCTTTTATGCAATGGTGACGAAACATCCTTTACTGTTGATACTATTTGGGGGGGCTCTGGTGGTCCTTATCAGTTTAGTGTTGATTTTGGGGTTCGTTTAGACCCCGGTACCCAGATTCCAGTGGCTGGTGGCATCCATGTCATTAGTTTCTTTGATGGGAAGGGTTGTGAACTAGCAGACTCATCGCTCAATATTATTGAGCCCGCACCAATCACTGTTATGTTTGTTCCTGATGAGGTAGAAGTACAATTGGGAGAAGAATTGCCACTTGATCCAATTATAGACGGTGTTGATGATTCTTCTAGGGATACTTTCCTTTGGACATCCATAGATCGCTTGATATTAAAGGGGAAATCTCTTTATGATGAGATATTATATACATTTGAGTCCACGAGGTTAGGTCTAACGGTTATTGATACCAATGGATGTAGCGGTATAGGATACATATCAGTCACTATAGATCCAAACCGCAATGTATATGTTCCAAATGTGTTCTATCCGGGAAATCCGAGTGGTACTAACACACACTTCCAGCCTTTCGCTGGTATTGGTGCTGAACTCATCAATTTCTGTAGGATCTATGATCGTTGGGGTGAGCAGTTATATAACCGCGAAAAATATTTGCCCGAGAATCAACTTTCCGAAGGATGGGATGGTAGATACAAAGGGAAATACGTAAATCCCGGTGTGTATGTCTATATCGCGGAGGTGAAATTTTTAGATGGTCGCGTACTGCTTTATCGTGGTGATGTTACCGTAATTCGATAAAATACGTAATTAGGTTTTGCCCAAGCATTCGCTTATAAAAACTACTGAATTGACATATAAATAAAACGCATGGTAGGTCTCTGTGATCTATCATGCGTTTTTTTACTTGGCAAGAGGCGGCCTCATATTAGCACTGGCGTTGACAATAACAGTAACCTGATCCCAAATTATATTTACGTTTTGATAAAAATTATCAGCACTCGTGATCAATTCTGAGTCTGAGAACTCT
>JANMDF010000284.1:0-2138 GCA_031376145.1 Alphaproteobacteria bacterium | reverse complement strand
CTCTCAAATTTTGTATCGTTAGGCGGTGGTACGGGGACCGCAACCTCAACAATAAATTTTTGCAATTTAATCGCCCGTGTTACTTATCTACCACCCGAAGTATGCAATTATAGATTAGGTGAGATGACAAAAATTTCATATAATTCTCTTGCAACTGAGACAAGGGCTGGAAGTTTCACCGTTTCTGCGGGGGTTTCGTCTGCAAACCTCGTTTTAACACCTTTAACAGGAAATTTAAATGGTCTTGTATTTGTTGTCCGTCCTGTTGCATCTCTTACTGGAACAGGTGCGTTTTCATTCACAGGTATTTCCAGTTTTAACATTCTTGGGGCGGCGGGTGAGTCGTTGGTTGGCGGACAACCGATTTCGCATAACCTTGCAACGTGGTTGTCATCTAAAAATTCTCGTTCAACTTATCTTACTGAGAACAGTATCTCAACAACCAACAATAATGCAAATGTATATGTGTGGTCCCACTCAGCAGATTTTACAAATTCGATGCGTGATTCTTTGGCTTTAAATAATCGCCGCTACCAAGGCGCAGAAGTGCTTGTTCTAAATTTCGCCCAAAGTCTTTCAAATCCAGTGGTTATTGACGTGTTTGGCTGGAATGAGATTGTTATTCAACAACGCCCAGATGGTTTTAGCAAGGTCTCAAATTAAATTGATTTAATATAATAATAATACTGTATAAATATATATTAAATGAATTCTACACTTATACACCTTGATTCAATATATTCTCAACGAAATTATGACGCAAACAACACATCAGGTTCAGTATTAAACCCTTTTAATACAAGTTTTAAATTAAATACACAGTTTAAAAATATAAAAAAATTTAGTCTTGAATCGGTTGAACTTGGTTGCGGGTTTCCTTCAATTCGTACTGGTTCTACAAATTTATTTAAATTTATTGTTAATGATGTCACTTATTCATTCACAATACCCGAAGCAAATTATCTCTCAATAAACGCTGTTGTTCAAGCAATTAATTCTGCAACTGGAAATATTGTTAGTGCTTCAGGCTGTCTAATTGTTTTTGCTGTTACTAATACAAATACTATTCAAATCAGTAGTACTGCAACAAGTATGTCAGTTATACCAACTAATTTTAGTCAATACATTTTAGGAATACAATCAACAGATTTTTATATTGGTGGTTATATTGTTGGGTCGGGGACTTATAACCTCAACCCCGATAATTACTTGAATATTTACATACCCGAAATTGGAAGCACAAATATTTCTCAAATAAAAACAACATTTAAATTACCGTTAAACAGTGTTACTAATCAAATTTATTATTTCTCTAGTGGTTATGGTTTTCATCAAGAAATTATAAATACTAATTCAGGGCTTATTCTTGATAAATTAAACGTTGTTATTACGGATAGGTTTGGGTGTAATTTAAATCCTATAGGCTTAGAATGGTCTGCAACGATACGGATTTATTATGATACGTAATAATGCAAAAAAGTATAATAATAATGTAATATATAAAATGTCAAAGAGAACAGTTGGAGATTTATTAAATGAAAAATTTTTAACATTACAGACTGAATTAAAAAAATACATTGATGTGTCATTATTTCCTACTGATATTTCAACCGAAGATGTATGTTTTTATATATCAAATTTATTTTTAGGTATTAACACAGATGAAGAATACAAAAATAAAATTATTGAACTTATAGAACTAAACGATGTTAATATAGATAAGAAAAACGTCGATGTTGTTATAACATTAGTTTGTAATTTTGTTAGATGGTTTAAAACATTATAATTTAGCAATATATACATTAAATAAATTTATAAATATATTTTATAAATGTATTTACAATTTGAACCACACCGTAAAAAGCAAGAAAATGACATATTTAAATATATTTTATTTGGTATTGTTGTTGGTGTTACAGCCTATACGATTATTAGTAAGGCAAATATTAAACCTAAAATGAGTAGTGGTGTGAGACCATCACCAGGAAATAATTATAATGATGCGTTCCAATCTTTTATGTCATCAAGGGGAAGATAAATCTATATATATATATGTTGTCTTGTTTTTACAACTTATTTTGCTGTGAGAAAATGAAACCCGTGATGAAGACGAAGACTTACGCATATACACCAATGAA
>JANMDF010000283.1:0-2501 GCA_031376145.1 Alphaproteobacteria bacterium | reverse complement strand
GCCATTCTCGTGCGCGAAGTCCCTACCCTGCTGAAAGATGCAGACATCAGCAGCCTGGTTGGTGATCTTGCAGAACAGCTTAGCCATGATGGTGAAGGCATTGCCTTAACTGAGAAACTGCACCAGGTGTGCGGCACCATGGCCTGTCACAGCAGTATCCGCGCCGGTAGACGGCTGTCCATTGAGGAAATGAACGCTCTCCTGCGTCAGATGGAAGCAACGCCCCTGTCCGGCCAGTGCAACCACGGTCGCCCCACCTACATTAAACTATCCCTGACTGATGTGGAGCGGCTGTTCGGGCGGAAGTAGCTATCCGGCAAGACTACGGCGAGAATGCAAGCAAAATAACAACGTACATCACACGCCACGTAAGCTGATCACAACCCCTATGCGCATAACTCCACATAAATGTTGCATTTTTATGTCAGAATCCCATTGACACCCATGCTATCCCATGCTATCCCATTGCAGACCAAAATAATAACAACCTAGACATCGTAACTTCAGCCCAGCACACACTGCTGGGCTATTACATTGTTAGGGGTTGACAATATCATAACCACACAGGGTTGCCGCATGGCGCTGTTTTTGTCGACATACGTCAACAAAATAGACAAAAAAGGACGGGTCTCCGTCCCTGCCCTGTACCGTGCCGCGCTTATCGGCAATACTGGTGGCAAAAACAGTGATTTTAACGGTTTAGTAGTCTTTCGATCGTATAAATATACTACGTTGGAAGCATGCAGTGTGGATCGGATGCAGCGTTTAAGTGACAGCATCGACACCCTGGATTTGTTTTCTGATGCCCAGGACAGCCTGTCAGCAACGATTTTCGCCGATGCACAGCCTGTTGTAATTGATGGTGAAGGCAGAATGATGCTCCCCGCAGATTTACTGGAGTTCGCCGGTATTACCGACCAGGTATGCTTTGTCGGGCGCGGTGCCACGTTCCAGATCTGGGAGCCTGTCAGATTCCAGAAACACCAGATTGAAGCCCGTGAAAAAACCAAGGCTGCTGGCCTTACCCTGAAGCTGAATCCCCATACCGGCGGGGGTGCATGATGCAGCAGACGCCGCACATTCCCGTATTACTGGATGCCGTTATTGCCGGCCTTAACCTGCATGAAGATGGCCACTATGTTGATGCCACCTTTGGTTGTGGCGGCTACAGCCAGGCGATGCTGGCTGAAGACGTGGCACACGTAACGGCTTTCGATCGTGACCCGGCAGCAAAGCCCCATGCTGATATACTCAGCAGCCGTTTTCCTGGAAAATTTACTTTTCATCAGGCCTGCTTCAGCCGCATGGGTGAACACCTCCCACAAGCCGATATTCAAGGTATTGCCTTTGACCTGGGCGTGTCCAGCCCACAGCTGGACGTGGCCGAGCGCGGCTTTTCCTTCCGCCTCAACGGCGCGCTGGATATGCGCATGGGCAGCGATGGGATCACGGCGGCAGATGTTGTCAATACCTATGCTGAACGTGACCTTGCCGATATCATCTATACGTACGGCGAAGAACGCCACTCGCGCCGTATCGCCCGCGCCATTGTGGCACGTCGTGCCGAGCAGCCATTCCTGGAAACACTGGACTTTGCCGCCGTGGTGCGCCGCGCCGCTGGCCGGTGCAAAGATGGCATTGATCCTGCCACCCGCACTTTTCAGGCGCTGCGTATTTATGTAAACCGCGAGTTGGAAGAGCTGGAGCAGGGATTGCTGGCCGCAGAACAGATGCTGGCACCCAAAGGCCGCCTGGCCGTGGTCAGCTTTCATTCTCTGGAAGACCGTATCGTTAAACAGTTCCTGAATACCCGCACTGGCAACAACACCGGCTCACGCCATGCCCCTATTACCGCACAGCACGATGCGATTTTTTCATTACCCCAAAAAAAGCCCTTTACAGCCAGTGAGGGGGAACTTAAAGCCAATCCTCGATCCCGTTCTGCAAAGCTGCGCCTTGCAGAAAAGATTAGCTCTGCTGAAGCAGAGACGAGCCGCACACAACAAAAAAAACAAAGGCTGAATCCATGCAGAAACTGACCATTTTTTCCCTGAGCACCGCCCTGCTGGTCTGCGCCGGGGTGTTTGACCTGAAAGGTCGTGTCAACGCCCTGCAGCATGATGTTAATAAAACGCGCACACAGATCCGCGAACACGAACAGGCACTGCACGTCCTGGATGCCGAATGGGCATATCTGACCGAACCACAGGATCTGGAGCATCTGGCCGCGACCTATACCGCCCTTAAACCACTGCCCAGCAAACAGATGATTGCGTTAAGCGCACTCCCCGGTGCGGAAAACGGCCAGCCGGAAATTGCCAGCCTCAGCAACCCGACGCTTAACATGGCGCAGTTCTCGGCGCAGTAGCGGCGATGCTGGGTTTTTCTGGCTGTATAGTAAGATCTACAACATATACTATGACGCATGTATTGCCCCCAACCCAACCCACTCCCCCGCGGGGTGTGGGGGTTTTAACCATGTCGCCCTCCCATTCAGGGGG
>JANMDF010000263.1:0-5824 GCA_031376145.1 Alphaproteobacteria bacterium | reverse complement strand
CCAAGGGTTACTGGATTTCGGTGTATCGTCGTCGTTGGCAGCCATGTTCTGTCTTTGTTTTTTGAGATTATACCGTGTAATAAGAATAGCACCCTAAATGAAATACAGTTTATGTCAACGCCCAACCCAAAGCCTTTTAATCCCGGGAAAATCCATCTGCCGCAAATCCGCCGCATTATTGCCGTAGCGAGTGGCAAGGGCGGGGTAGGAAAGTCAACAGTGGCGGTCAATCTGGCCATTGCCCTGCAGCAGCAGGGATTGCGCGTTGGCCTGCTGGACTGTGATATTTATGGCCCGTCGCTGCCGACATTATTACAGATTACCGAACGGCCAAAGCTGTTGGGCGAACGCCGCATTCAACCCATCGACAAACATGGCCTTACCTGTATGTCCATAGGTTTTATGGTGGATCCGAATAAAGCCCTGATCTGGCGGGGGCCCATGGTGATGGGGGCGGTGGAGCAGATGCTGCGCGATGTGGTCTGGCCAGAACTCGATATTCTGCTGATTGATATGCCGCCAGGTACCGGTGATGCGCATTTAACCTTATGCCAGCGGGCGGAACTGGACGGCGCAGTCATTGTCTCCACGCCACAGGATATTTCACTGATTGATGCCCGCCGTGGCTTGCAGATGTTTCAGCAGGTGGGCGTAAGGGTGCTTGGAATTATTGAAAACATGAGTTATTTTCTGTGCCCGCACTGCAATGGGCGCAGTGATATTTTCGGGCATGGTGGTGCGGAGCATGAGGCGGCAACGCTTGGCGTACCATTTCTAGGGCGTATCCCGCTGCTGGCAGACATCCGGCGGCTGGGAGACAGCGGGATGCCTATCGCGTTGCAGGATACACAGTACTATAAAGATATCGCTTCACACATCATGCCCTAACGTTATCTGTGCCACTGTGAGCCGCCCATCCAGAAAACAGGCTTCCAGCCAGCAGGCACCGTACAGCCACCGGCGTTGCAGTGGCGCATCAAAACCCAGTTGCCGCAAGGCATCGGCTTTCTGCACAAACCGCAGCCGCCAGTCGCGTAAAGTTCTGGCGTAATCCTGGCCAAAGTCAAAAACGTCTTCTATCTGCAGATAGGCATCGGCGGCCATTTGCTGAAGGCGTGGCAGCGGTGGCCATACGGTGGGGTTGATCAGGTACTGGCCTAAAAAAGCCTGATGGGCTGCTGGTATACTGATGCTGGTATGCTGCGACAGCAGGCACTGTAGGACAATCCTACCACCAGGCTTCAACATTTTTTTGAGTTTCAGCAGTCCTTTGTCTGAAGACAGCATAGGCGATTCAAGAGCAACAATGTGATCATAACGGCCATTGGCCTGATTAATGAAGACAGCGCGATCATGAACGCCTGCCTCAATCAGCCGGTTTTGCGTATACGTCTGCTGTGCATGTGATGTGGCAAGAGTGTGGACGCGGGTTTTACTGTATTTCAGCAGGTGTTCGGTAAAGCCACCCCAGCCACAGCCCAATTCCAGCACCTGCTGACGGTCTTCGGCCTTGATGGTATCCAGAATACGCTGGTATTTGGCGTATTGCGCAGCTTCCAGAGAATCGGTTGCATGCTTATACACACCCGCTGTCTGATTAAGACCACCGTCCAGCCAGGTACGCACAAACGCCAGATCCGGTTCAATCGGCAGTGGTGGTAACAACAGGTGCTGCCTGAGTCTGTCACGCAATGACAGGGACGCCGGTGGCGGTGCTGGCGGTTGATTGAGCAGTTGTAAAAACAGCAGTGCCGTTAAATCCGGTGTGTTCCACTGATCATCGGCATAACTGCCTGCCAGATCCAGGCCGTGCAGGGTATTCCAGTCTTCAGCCGCCGCCGGTGTGCGCAGCAGCAGTGTAGCACTGACGCCAGGCATACCGCCGGTGATGGTGGTGCTGGAACCGTTGCTGAAACGCAGGGTCAGACTGCCAATCCGGCAATGAGCCTGCCAATATTGGAATAAAACACCTTCAGGCGGAGAGAGTTGTTCCAGCAGGTAAGCATCGGTTTTGTTTGTCATTGTGATAATTTTGATTAAAACTCCACTACTTGTAAAACACCTGGCAACTGTTTCACCTGCTGACGCTCCATATCACTGAACTGAAACCCCTGTGGCAGGCGCAACTGTACATCGCCAAAGTCTTTTGTTGAAAGTGTCAACTCCAGCGGCGCACGACCAGGCTGCACACGCTGCAGCAAGGCCGCCAGCCCCTCCAGTGCTGCCTGATCAGCAATATGCACATTCATCCCCATGCCCGTCTGGCTGGCCAGTTCATCCAGTTTTTGTACCTGTTGTGCCAGTAATTTTACGGTATCCCCTTCCATACTGGCATCCACCATCACCAGTAAAGCGGCATTGTCTTCCAGCAGGGGACGATATGCGCCCAGGATTTCCGAGAACAGCAATACCTCAAAAATCCCCGTGGCATCGGTAAACTGGGCAAAGGCATAGCGGCTGCCTTTTGCAGATGTCCGCTGTTTCAAACCGGTGAGGATACCCGCCATGGCGATACGCCGCGGGCCTTTTTCAGCGACAAACGCCTGTAGCTGCCCTGCATGCACCACCTGTTTTTTAGCCAGCAGGCCTTTGTAGCTATCCATAGGGTGGGCAGAAAGATAAAAGCCCAGGGCATCGAATTCATGCTGTAATTTCTCAAACGGCGGCCATTCCGGTTTGTGCTGCATAGCAGGTGTACGACTGCTTGGCTGTATCTCTTCCAGACCAAACAGGCCGGGCTGTTCTGTCGCAGGTTTTGCACTCTGAGTGATGTGGCCTTCCAGGCTGGCGGCCACCGTAGCACGATTCATCCCCAGGCTGTCAAACGCCCCTGCATAGCAAAGATGTTCCAGCGTGCGCTTATTCAACCCCTGCCCAGCAAGACGCAGACAGAAATCGGCGAGGCTCAAGTATGCCCCTTTAGCCTGCCGTTCGGCAACGATGTGTTCGGCAACACCGCTACCAATGCCTTTAATAGCCGCCAGGGCATAGCGAATGGCATTACCTTCAATGGCAAAATCGGCCAGCGAGGCGTTAATATCGGGCGGTAATACAGCAATGTGCAGACGTTCGGCCTCTTGCCGGAACAACCCCAGCTTGTCAGTATTCTGCAGATCATACGTCATCGAGGCGGCCAGAAAGGCCACCGGATAATTGGCCTTCAGATAAGCCGTCTGGTAGGCAATCAGCGCATAAGCAGCCGCGTGCGATTTGTTAAAACCATAGCCGGCAAACTTGGCCACCTGTTCAAAAATATCGGCTGCCTGGCGGCCATCAACATTGTTCGCTTTAGCCCCCTCGACAAAACTGGCCTGCTGTGCATCCATTTCTGCCTTGATTTTCTTACCCATGGCACGGCGTAATAAGTCAGCCGCCCCCAAGCTGTACCCCGCCAGCACCTGGGCGATCTGCATCACCTGTTCCTGATAAATCATCACCCCAAAGGTTTCGGACAAGATGCCTTCCAGGCTGGGATGCAGGTAATCCGGCATTTCCTGGCCATGCTTACAGGCAATATAGCGCGGAATGTTATCCATGGGGCCAGGGCGATAGAGGGCTACCAGCGCGATAATATCGGTAAAGCGGTCTGGGCGCATTTTGCGCAGCACATCCCGCATACCGCTGCTCTCCAGCTGAAACACCCCCATGCTGTCCCCCCGTGCCAGCATCTGATAAGTTTTCTGGTCATCGAGTGGCAGCAGTGCGAGATCAATATCCACCCCATAACTACTGGCAATAAGGCTGCAGGCTTTCTGCATCACCGTTAAGGTTTTCAAGCCCAGAAAATCAAACTTCACCAGCCCTGCGGTTTCAGCATATTTCATATTAAACTGTGTAACCGGCATGGTGGAACGTGGGTCGCGGTAGAGCGGCACTAACTCCTGCAACGGCCGATCACCAATCACCACACCGGCGGCATGGGTAGAGGCATGGCGATACAACCCTTCCAGTTGCAAACTGATATCCATCAATTTTGAGGTTTCTTCATCCTGTTGTATGGCCTGGAGTTGCGCATCGGCATCGAGAGCTTCCTGTAACGTCACCGGATTGGCCGGATTATTCGGCACCATTTTGCAGATCCGGTCAATCTGGCCGTAAGGCATTTCCAATACCCGCCCGACATCACGCAACACGGCGCGTGCCTGTAATTTTCCAAACGTAATAATCTGTGCCACACGATCATGACCGTATTTCTGCTGCACATAAGCAATCACTTCGTCGCGGCGATCCTGGCAGAAATCAATATCAAAGTCCGGCATGCTGACGCGCTCAGGATTGAGAAAGCGTTCAAACAGCAGATTGAGCTGCATGGGATCCAAATCGGTAATCGTCAGTGCCCAGGCCACCACCGACCCCGCGCCGGAACCCCGGCCAGGCCCCACGGGAATGCCTTGTTTTTTCGCCCACTGGATAAAATCCGCCACAATCAGAAAATAGCCGGCAAAGCCCATCTGAATAATCATATCGACTTCATAGGTAAGGCGCGCCGTATAGGCAGCAATGTCTGCACCCTCAACGTGCGTCAGGCGGGCTTCCAAGCCAGCTTTGGCCATTGCGCGCAAGACATCCCCCTCGTCGCCATGCTCGGCAAACCGCGGCAGAATGGGCTTGCGTCCTTCCGGCATATACGCGCACCGTTGTGCCAGCACGCGGGTATTGGCTAAAGCCTCCGGTAAATCCTCATAGGCCAGGCGCAACTGATCGGGACTTTTGAAGTACCAGGCCGGATTAGAGGCTTTTTTATGGGGGTCAGAAATGGTTTTTCCATCAGCAATGCCCAGCAGAACCCCGTGTGCCTCCACCATATCCGGCGTGGCAAAGAAGATATCCTGTGCGGCCAGCAGCGGCAGATCTTCAGTATAGGCCAGGTCAATCAGCGGAACTTCCACCTTGAGTTCCAGCGGATCATCATGGCGGGCAATTTCGATATACAAACGATCTGGAAACAGGGTTTTTAACGTGGTCAGATGCTGCAAGGCTTTGTCTGCCTTATCCTGAGACAGATACTGCCCCAGCGTAGTGGTTTTACTGCCCACTACGGCAATCAAGCCCTCGGTTTTTCCGGTTAAATCCGCATAGCACACATGCGGGGTGGTGGTGGCATCGCGTTGTAAATAGCTGTCACTGACCAATGCCAAAAGATTCTGATAGCCGGTCTCATTCTGCACATATACAAACAGCTGATCCATGGGCAGCAGGTGTTTTTGGCCAGGCGGCGGTGGCAGTGGGCTGGCCATGGTTAACGCACAGCCAATAATCGGCTGAATCCCTGCCTTTGCCGCCGTCTGCGCAAATTCCAGCGCGCCAAACAGGTTATGATGGTCGGTAATGGCAATGGCCGGAATCTGATATTCCTGGCACAGGCGCAGCATATCCGGATAGCGCAGCGCACTTTCCGCCAGGGAGAACGGCGAACGGGCTTTCAGGGGGATGTAGGAAAGGGCGTCGGTCATGATGCTATCATTAGTGCATGTCATGCCACGTGTCAGGGGAATTTTTTTGAAAAGATTGTGCGTTATGTCACATCAAAATCTTCCGCAGGTCATGGGCGGCGATGATCACCACACTACATGTGCACCGCAAGCGGGATACGTTTTCTGCCTTTTTCAAGGACTACGCTATAGCCACAAGCCTTTGCAATACAAAGGAAATTACTCATCTTTACATCTTTCTGCCTGCCGCTGCGCAAATTCTGAATCGCAGTAGGAGATACGCCTACTTCTCTGGCTAAATCACGCACTGACGTTTCATCGTCTGCCATCATGGACAGCACCAATTCTGATAGCAAAAACTCCTTATATCCCTTCTCAAACTTATCGCTGAA
>JANMDF010000155.1:0-2010 GCA_031376145.1 Alphaproteobacteria bacterium | reverse complement strand
GATATCGTGTTTGGCGAGATTGATCGCTGATCTTAGAACCAGTTGCCAGAAACATTCTGTAGCTGATTGCACTATTTTTAATCTTGTAGGAGTGTCGCCAGTTATCGTCTTTGAGCCTGCAAAGGGCGGTTTTTCTGTGCTCCGCTACTCATTTACGGTAGACTACAGTCCAAATTTGCGGCGCGGATCGTAGGCATGTTTATCCGCCCACTTCTTGACAAACCCCTGTAGCTCACCGTCAAGTTTCTCCGGCATGACGATTTTCAGGCGCACAAACTGGTCACCAACCCCACCAATACCCTTACCTTTCAAGCGCAGGAGTGTATCGCTGTTGGACGCCGCCGGGATTTTCAGGGCAACCGAGCCGTCAATAGTCGGCACATTCACCGTTGCCCCCAGCACGGCCTCGTGCAGACCCACCGGCAAATCCAGGTAAATATCTTTATTACGCCTGCTGAACAGTGGATGTGTCTCAAGCACAATTTTAATCAGCGCGTCACCGGCATCACCGCCCTGCAATCCCGCTCCACCCTGGCCTTTCAGGCGCAAAATCTGCCCATCTTCGCTGCCGGCAGGAATGTTAATCTCCAGGGTTTTCCGATTATGCAGCGTAACTCGCTTGCGTGCACCGCCTGCCGCCTCTGTAAACGTTACGGAAACGCTGTATTGCTGATCCGCGCCGCGCTGACCGCCACGCTGCTGCTGATTACGCCGTCCACCAAAAATCTCGTTAAACAGATCCTGCGGATCAAAACCAAGATCATCAATGTTGAAACGCCGTCCGCTGCCACCAGCATTACTGCGTCTGGAAAAATCATGGGGATTAAAGCCACTGGCGAAACCTTTGGGATTGCCAAAAGTATCTATTTCACCCGCATCATATTTGCGGCGTTTTTCAGGATCAGACAGTAATGCATAGGCAGCAGAGGTCTCTTTAAACTTTTTTTCCATGGCAGCATCACCCGGATGTAAATCCGGGTGGCACTCCTTCGCCATTTTACGATAGGCTTTTTTAATGTCTTCAACAGACGAAGACTTGGCGATGCCTAAAACGCTATAGGGATCGCGCATCAGGACATGATGCGCCAGCTGCCATCGGCCTGACGACAGGCAGTTCCAAGCGCCCGTTCGCTGCGTCCATCAATCATGATCGTCTGCTGAAACTCACGGCAGAGCTGACCACTGGATTCATAACTGCGTGTAGGCGTAATGGTGCCATAGTTACCGCTTTCCGGATTGCGCCAGGTGCCGCTGCTACCGGTGTTAAAGGCATAATTGGCACTTTGCTGTGCATACATGGCATCAGAACGATCCAGAGACGCACCGACTTCGCTGCCGATAAAAGCACCCAGCAGCGTTCCAATAGCAGTCGTTGCCAGCTTGCCACTACCACCACCGAACTGCGCGCCGGCAACCGCGCCGCCAACACCGCCCAGCACGGTACCCATAGTTTGTTTATTGAGATTCACACCAGTACCGCCATACCCCGCACCACCTGGTTGCTGCGCACAGGCAGTCAGCACGGTTAATGCCACCACAGACATCAGCGTAGATATTTTATGAAACATAACGTGTCGCCTTTTTAATTTTTGTTGATACTGCGTTCATATGCAGGGCAGTATAAGGCAATATCAGAAAAGGCCAACAAAAATTTCAGAACTATAAGAACCTCTGCGAAAGGAGGTAATGTCATGCTGAGCCCCGTATCAAGTACGGGGCAGGCTCCGCGAAGCATCTCAATAATTACAAAGAGATCTTTCACTTCGTTCAGAGCCTGTCCTGAGCGCAGCAAAGGAATGACAGGGAGCTTTTGCAGAGCTTCCTATACTGGATTAAAACGCTTTGGTAAAGCTGATCGCAATTGGCACAATCAAGACAATAAACAGCGGTATAAAAATACATAAAATCAATGGCAGCGTCATTTTTGCCGGCAATTTTCCGGCTTTCACTTCAGCTTCATTCATGCGGTCTTTACGAAACTCGGATGCAAGGATACGCAAGCTGTGTGCA
>JANMDF010000204.1:0-4141 GCA_031376145.1 Alphaproteobacteria bacterium | reverse complement strand
GGCATGTGGATTTCTTGATTGGGCATGAATTTGGACACGCCTTATTGAATACAAAACAACAGGCAAAAGAAAGAGCAAGGGCTGGATGGAGTCGAGTGGCTTTGGATAGCCTAGCCATAGGGAGTTGGCTTGCACAGGCAGGTATGTCACCGATTCCCGCAGCCTTATGGGGCTTAAGTCATGCAAGCAATATGCGGGAAAAGAGTGCTTCGCGGCGGGAAGAGCTGGCTGCTGATGAAATCGGGCGTCTTGTATCAGGTCTCTACAGCAAAAAATTTTCAGCAATCACGAATCAGTGCCTAAAAATAAAGCAGCCTGTTCTGGAGGAGCTACTACCAGTGTCATGGATGCAGCAGAAAAAGAGGCTTATGGCAGATACGCACCCGTTATGGTCTGAACGCGATGCTGCACTGATGCGCCTGTCTTCTGAGAACCCAATACCAATGTTCATGCAGATCGTGCGGGAACGTGGCCTAGGTTAAATCTGCCGTCCACAAAGGCGTTTTAAAGGTCTGGATTGCCACGCCCCGCCTGACAGGCGAGTATGTCATTGCGAGGCGTAAGCCGAAGCAATCCAGCCAAAAAACAACTTTTAAATCGCCTTGCCCATCCACCCATCAAATGCTACTTCTACACCTTCCGGCAGTGCACGCTGCAGTACCGCGTAGTCCATCGTGTAGTTCAGATGCGTTAATATGGCGCGTTTTGGCTTAAACCGTTCAATCCACGACAAGGTTAATTCCAGATGCGCGTGGGTGGGATGCGGTTCATATTGGACACAATCCACGATCCATAGATCCAGGCCTTCAAGATAGGGTTCGCTCGCCACGGGAAAGGCTCTCACATCCGTTGAGTAGGCCATTTTACCAATGCGGTAGCCAATGCTATCCACCTTACCATGGTGCTGATAGAACGGTTGTATTGTGGTATGCTGAATCTGGAAAGGTTCTGGCGGGGTGATGGTTCGCAGCTCCACGGCTGGCTTATAATAATCGCCATGTTTGGGGAAATCGGCAAAAATATATGGGAAACTGGTACGCATCTGTGCCGCATAAAAGGCATCGGTGTAGGCAATCAGCGGTGCCTGTGCCTGAAAATTAAACGCCCGCAGATCATCTACACCCAAAAGGTGATCCGCGTGATTGTGGGTATAGAGTACGGCATCCAGGCGGGTGATGCCGGTACGCAGGCATTGCTGGCGCAGATCCGGGGATGTATCAACCAGGATATTCAGGCCGTCGATTTCAACATATATTGATGCGCGGGTGCGCTGATTTTTGGGGTTCGCTGGGTCACAAGCCCCCCAATAGCCACGGCCATCCGCGCCGCCAATGAGTGGGACACCACCGGAACTACCGCATCCAAGAATTGTGATTTTCATAGTGGTAGGGTAACGTCAGCAATGCTTCATAGCAAGCCTAGAACTATTCTGCGAATAATTCTTAATAACATTTTTCTTGTTTCGCACACCAGGGTCTGTTATAGAAGGTGATAATGATTCTTGTTATATGAGATTCTTCGGCTTTGCCTCAGAATGACAGTGCCGTGCCTTTTTTGTCATCCTGAGCGCAGCGAAGGATCCCTGCTTTTTAAGGATATCCTCATGCTCCGTTACGCTTTGGCTTTTTTGTTAACCGCTACGCCAGTACTGGCCGATGACCACCTGACGTTTACCACCGTCATTAAGGATCACAAATTTTCTCCAGCTGAAATCACCGTTCCGGCTGGACAGAAATTCAAGTTGATTGTTGATAATCAGGATCCCACGCCGGAAGAATTTGAAAGCCATTCACTCAAGCGTGAAAAAATCATCACTGGCAACAGTAAAGGTATTATCCTGCTGGGGCCTCTGGAGCCTGGTACGCACCAATTTTTTGGTGAGTTTAACGAGGCCACTGCGCAAGGCCGGTTGATTGTAAAGGAATAACACACCATGCTGCCCGTCGCTACCATCGTCTTTCGTGAAGTGTTGGAAATTGCCCTGGTATTAACCATTGTCCTGGCCGCAACCCGTGGCCTGCAAGGCCGTATTGGCCTGGTGCTGGCTGGACTGGGAATAGGCGTTGCGGGTTCAGCGGTGATTGCCTTTTTCACCGATTCTATTGCCATGGCGATGGACGGTGTCGGGCAGGAAATTTTTAATGCCTGTATCATGTTTGTGGCTGTTGCCTTCCTGGCCTGGACAGTAATCTGGATGAAGGTGCATGGCAGACAGATGGCGCAGCAGATTAAGCAGGTGGGGGCTGATGTTGTTGCTGGCAAACGTTCCATGTACGCGATTGTTGCGATCATTGCCGTTGCCACCTTGCGCGAAGGTGCTGAAATCGTGTTGTTTACCTATAGCATGGTGGCGTCCGGAAGCGTGACCATGGCTACCATTCTAAGTGGTGCCGGCATTGGCTTTATCGGGGGTACGGTTGCTGGTGGTCTGCTGTATTATGGTTTGTTGAAAGCTGCACAAAAGCATCTGTTTACGGTGACCAGCTGGATGCTGATTCTGCTCACCGCCGGTATGGCGGCACAGGGTGCGGCATTCCTGGCGGCAGCAGATGTCCTGCCGGTGCTGGTACCACAATTATGGGATACTTCCAGTCTGCTATCTGGCGACAGCCTGCTGGGTGAGACGCTGGGTGTGCTTGTTGGCTACACCCCAACACCAGGCGGTATTGAGCTGGCCTTTTACCTGACCGCACTGGGGGGTATTGGCCTGGCGTACAATCAGGTGGGGCGTAAATCCATGCAACGCACTACTGCCTGAGTCTTGAGTCTTGAGTCTGATTAATCAGGCATCCTTGCAACATACGGCAAAAATCCCCTCTGACACCGGTTGCAATTTGGTGCAAGACACGCTAGCAACGGGGGCATGTTGATCGATAAATCCTCTCTCCCCTCCCGCCATGTGTCTGTGGGGCCTGAACGGGCACCGCATCGCTCGTACTATCATGCCATGGGCATGACTGAGGCTGAAATTGCCCAGCCATTTGTGGGTGTTGTCACCACCTGGAATGAAGCAGCGCCCTGTAATATCGCCCTGATGCGTCAGGCGCAGGCCGTCAAAAAAGGTGTGAAAGCTGCTCAGGGTACGCCGCGTGAATTTACCACCATTACGGTGACCGATGGCATTGCCATGGGGCATGAGGGGATGAAATCCTCGCTGGTATCGCGGGAAGTGATTGCCGATTCCGTAGAATTGACCGTGCGCGGCCACTGCTATGATGCGCTGGTCGGGATTGCCGGTTGTGACAAATCCTTACCTGGCCTGATGATGGCCATGTTGCGCCTCAACATTCCCTCCGTATTCATGTACGGCGGTTCCATTCTGCCAGGTAAATATAAAGGCCAGGATGTCACCGTACAGAACGTGTTTGAAGCGGTTGGGCAATATGCCGCAGGGAAAATGGATGCCGAAGAACTGCATGAACTGGAGTGTGTCGCCTGTCCGTCTGCCGGTTCCTGTGGCGGACAGTTTACTGCCAATACCATGGCGTGTGTGTCAGAAGCAATTGGCCTGGCGTTGCTGGGATCTGCCGGTGCACCAGCGCCCTATGAATCGCGGGATGGTTACGCCGAAGCCTCTGGCAGTGCCGTAATGCAATTGCTGACCAACAACATTCGCCCACGCCAGATCGTCACCCGTAAAGCCCTGGAGAATGCCGCAACCGTGGTTGCCGCAAGCGGTGGTTCCACCAATGCGGCACTGCACCTGCCAGCCATGGCCAGTGAGGCTGGCATTGATTTTGACATGCATGATGTCACCGAGATTTTCCGCCGCACGCCGTATATTGCCGATTTAAAACCGGCGGGACGCTATGTGATGAAGGATCTATTTGAGATCGGTGGCGTGCCGGTGTTGCTGAAAGCCCTGTATGAGGGCGGTTTTATCCACGGCGACTGCTTGACGGTAAATGGCAAGACCATGGCGGAAAACCTGGCTGATATCACCTTTCCAACCAACCAGGATGTGGTGCTGCCCACCCATGCGCCACTGTCGCCCACCGGCGGCGTTGTTGGCCTGAAAGGTAACCTGGCTACTGAGGGTGCGGTGGTGAAGGTGGCAGGCTTGAAAACCTTGCAATTCACAGGTGTGGCTCGTTGTTTTGACTGTGAAGAAGATGCTTTTAAGGCAGTCAATGATCGCAAC
>JANMDF010000150.1:0-5600 GCA_031376145.1 Alphaproteobacteria bacterium | reverse complement strand
CACCTGGTGCAGACTGATCCTTTAAAACTGGATTTTTCCATTCCTGAAACCACTGCGGCCAGTGTGGTCACGGGTCAGGAGGTTACAGTCACCGTGGATGCCATGCCCGGCACATCTTTTGCCGGCAACGTGTATGCTGTTGACCCCATGCTGTCTACAGGTGATCGTAGCCTGCAGGTACGGGCGATTGTTGATAATCCAGACAACAAACTGCGTGCCGGGTATTTTGCCCGGGTGGCGCTGAAGCTAGGGCATAAGGATGCCGCCGTGATGATTCCGGAACAGGCCGTCATGCCGGTGGGCGATACGCAGACGGTCTATCTGGTGGTGGATGGTAAAGCCAAGGCACAAGCCGTAACGATCGGTATCCGTCAGCAGGGCATGGTGGAAATTGTCAGCGGTGTACAGGCTGGCGATACCGTTGTTACGGCTGGACATTTAAAAATCCGTGATGGCGCACCGGTACAGGTTATTCCTGCTAAAAAAGCAAGTTAAGCCATGAAAATAGCAGAATTTTCCATTAAACGCCCGGTTTTTGCAACCGTCTTAAACCTGATGATCGTGCTGCTGGGACTGGTGGCGTACGACCGCCTGGCGGTGCGTGAATATCCCAATATTGACGTGCCGGTAGTCACGGTCAAAACCACCTACCCGGGTGCCAGTGCGCAGATCATGGAAACCCAGGTTACCAAACTGCTGGAAGACAGTATATCTGGTATTGAAGGGGTTGACTTTATCACCTCCATCAGCCGATCGGAATCCAGCCAGATTACTGTGACCTTTAAACTGGATCGCGATGCTGATGCTGCCGCCAATGATGTGCGTGACCGTGTGGGGCGGGTGCGCGCCGTACTGCCTGATGAAATTGATGAGCCGGAAGTCGCCAAAGTTGAAGCCGATGCCAGCCCCATCATGTGGTTATCTCTGAGCAGTGACCGGCATAGCACCATGGAAGTGAGTGAAGCCGCCGATATTATTGTCCAGGATCGCCTACAGATTCTGCCAGGCGTGGCCAGCGTGCGGTTGTTTGCCGAACGCCGCCCCAGTATGCGCATCAGTGTCGATCGCCAGAAAATGGCCGGTTACAATCTTACCGTACAAGATATTGAAAATGCCCTCCGCCAGCAGAATGTTGAGATTCCCAGTGGTCGCATTGAAGGGCAGCAGCGGGAATTCACCGTGCTGGCTGCCACTGACTTGAATACCCCAAAAGCATTTGATGCCGTTATCCTGCGCGACAATGGTGCGGGTTCCGTGGTGCGCCTCAAAGATGTGGCCGTGTCAACCGTCATGCCGTTTGAAGAACGCGCCATTGCCCGTTTTAATAACCAGGATGCTGTGGCTCTGGGGGTGATCAAGCAATCGGTTGCTAACCCGTTGGCCATTTCTGAAGCGATTCAGCAAGCCCTGCCGGATATTCAGAAACGCCTGCCCGAAGGGATGACGCTGCACCGCGCCTATGACTCTTCGATCTTTATTGCCGAATCTATTGATTCCGTGTTTACCACGATTATTGAAGCCACCATTCTGGTGGTAGCGGTTATTTTCCTGTTTTTGCGCACCGGACGCGCCACGCTTATTCCGTTGGTTACGATCCCTATCTCCCTGATTGGGGCGCTGGCACTGATGGCCGTGATGGGTTTCAGCATTAACACATTGACCCTGCTTGCCCTGGTGATTGCCATTGGTCTGGTGGTGGATGATGCCATTGTGGTGCTGGAAAATACCTATCGCCACATTGAAGAAGGGCTTGATCCCCTGCATGCCGCCATTAAAGGTATCCGTGAAATTGGCTTTGCGGTGGTGGCCATGACCTTGACCCTGGCTGCGGTGTTTGCGCCTATGGCACTCAGTACCGGCCAGACCGGACGCCTGTTTGTCGAATTTGCCCTGACCCTGGCGGGGGCAGTACTGGTTTCCGGCGTTATTGCCCTGACCTTAACGCCCATGATGTGTTCGCGCATACTGAAGCCGAAACATCAGGATAACCGCCGCTGGTCACAGACAGTGGAGCGCGGTATACTCTGGCTGGAACGGACATATCAGACACTCCTGGCACGGGTGTTGCGAGTACGCCGTCTGCTGGCACTGATATCACTGGCGATGCTGGCAGGTGCTGTGGTACTCGTCCGCACCCTGCCCTCTGAACTGGCACCGGTTGAAGATCGTGGCATTATTTTCGGCGTTGGTATTGCCCCGGAAGGATCCACCCTGAAGTACGCAGATCAGTACGCCCGGATGATGGAAGGCCTGCTGCAGTCTGCTCCCGAAGGTGACTGGAATTTTATTGCCGTGGGTTTCCCCTTTATTACCCAGACGTTTACCGTGCTTGGCCTGAAGCCCTGGGGAGAACGTGACCGCAGCAGTCAGGAGATTATTGCTGATCTTGCCCCGAAAATGTTCGGCGGCATTCCAGGCACTTTAAATTTTCCGATTAACCCGCCATCTTTGGGGCAGAATCCCCGTAGTCGTCCGGTCAATTTTGTGATTCAGACAACTGGTAGTTATGAACAGTTGAACAGCGTTGTTGAACAGCTAGTGGGGCGTGCTTTTGCCAACCCGGGCTTTATGACGCCGGATGCTGATCTGAAGCTCAATAAACCAGAATTAAAAGTCGCCGTTGACCGGGATAAAGCGGCAGCATTGGGGGTAGACGTGGCTACGATTGGCCGTACGCTCGAAACCATGCTGGGTGGCCGGCAGGTGACCCGTTTCAAACGCAATGGCGAACAGTATGATGTGGTGGTGAAACTGGCGGACGCGGCACGGACGTCCCCCAAAGACCTGCAGAGCATTTATGTGAAAAGCAGCAGCGGTGCCATGGTACCGCTATCCAACATGGTATCCGTACGGGAATCTGTAGCACCCCGCGAGTTGAACCACTTTAACCGCCTGCGCGCCGCCACCATTGAAGCCAACCTGGCACCAGGCTACAGCCTGGGTGAAGCCCTCACCTTTCTGGAAGACAACCTGAAGCAGATCGATCCCGATGCTGTTGTTGATTACAATGGCATTTCCCGGGAATTCAAGCAGTCCAGTGCGTCGCTGGCGCAAGTATTTATACTGGCTTTGATTTTTATTTACCTGGTGTTGGCGGCACAATTTGAAAGTTTCCGCGATCCCCTGATTATTCTGATCAGTGTGCCTATGGCGATTTTCGGCGCACTGGCCACCATGCATCTGACCGGCGGCTCGCTTAATGTATACAGTCAGATTGGTCTGGTTGCCCTGATTGGGATTATCAGCAAGCACGGGATTATGATTGTCGAGTTTGCCAACCAGCTGCAACTGGCAGGCAATACCAAGCTGGATGCCATTATGCAGGCATCTGCTTTGCGGCTGCGCCCCATCTTAATGACCACGGCATCCATGGTCTTAGGTGCGGTGCCACTGGCTATTGCTTTTGGTGCTGGTGCCGAAGGCCGCCAGGCCATTGGCTGGGTGTTTGTCGGCGGCATGACGTTTGGAACGTTGATGACCGTCTTTGTCGTCCCCTGCTTTTACATGCTGCTGGCGCGGCAGAAAACAATGGTGATTGTTGATGAATCCCGTCTTGGCGGCGGTGATGCGCCTGCCTATCACGCGGCGGCGGAGTAGCTGAGCATCAGACCATCGGCGGCACATGTCAGTTTTGTGCTGGGGTATCGCCATCATTTCCGTGACTCAAACAGAGCGCGTCCAGTTTTGATCAGCACCCGGATTGTCCAGTGACCATCTTGTTGCAAGGCTTGCAGTGCCACAGTCCATGCAGCTTTAATCCGTTGAAAAATAAAAGATTTTTTACTCACGAAATGTATCCTCATGTTTATTAGTGAACATGAGGAATTCTAAACTGCTGATTTTGCATGGTAAAATGTTTTTAATCCGCACGTAATGTGTTTTTATTGTGCACGATTAAAATCTTTACATATCAATTATTTATTGCGTGTTTTTTTACGTTTTTGAGTTGATAAAACATGAGTTTTGCGGATTGAGCGCAAATTACCTTCAATTGTTCTTGAACATTCAGGTCGTTCCGCTTTTGGCAGCTCATTCCAGAGCCGCTCTGCAATGACGGTATTGTTGATGATTCTTCCTTTGTTATCTGTTTTCAGAATGCAATCTACACCGCCGTCCCGCTCAATTAAGTCAGTTAAGGTCTGTAGCCTTTTTGCAGGCTGATAACCTGCTCTACCTTTTGATTGTGGGCTTCTAGCAATATCGGAAAGCGGCAGCTGTGGTTGGTTTTGTTGAGTATTTGTGACTACATCTACCCCCGCCAACGGAAACAGCTTTTTCACCTGATCTTCACAAACACTAATATTAATCCAGCGACAGTCCCACTCTCTTGTCCCATCAACCCCTATTCTGAGTTGGTTTTTATCAAAACAATCGGTGCGGCTAATAGGAGAAAAAACCATCCGAATGTTTTCTATTGCGAATATACGGGAATTGATAATTTCATCCTCAATCGTTGGAATGCTTATACCTTTCCTGATCGTTGGAATGCCTATTAAATACAATCGTTCTGCCAGCTTTCTAAGCACCGCGTCCAGAATCAGGTTAAGCATCGCCGCTTCCGATTCTCCCTGTAATTCTGGATGATTGTGGCAAGGATCATCAGTTGTTCGCTGTAGATATTGCAGCACATGGGCGCGGAAATCCTGCATCGGTATCATGGTGTGCGTGTGCGGTTCTAGGCATCGCTTATCGTTGGCAAACCGTGCTGCAGCGCGTTCTGCCGTTGCCGTTGCAGCCTGCCTGAATTGTTCTTCATCAGCGGCTGCAATGGCTTTTTCTGTCGGCGTTAGTAACCCCTTCTCACCCACCCCCGCCAACAGCGAAACGTTTTCCGCTTTATCAGACAATCTTTGTAGACATTGCTCTGTCTGTTGTTCGTCAAAATAAATCCAGCCACATATAATATTGGGCTCTCTAAAAAAGGGGGCTTCAATACTGTCATAAATCTTGGCATCATAACAAAGCCACTCTTTTGCTAAGAGCGTTCCTGCATCAGCTCTGCCCCACACCTCTGTGTGAACATCATATTGCTTGCCGTTTTCATTATTGAGAGCTTTTGCTTTGAGTTCGCCCTTAAACAGTTCTCCAAGTATTATTTGAGAGCATGTATTTATAGCTAGGAGTCTTTCTTCGCCAGTTAGGCTTGTCTCTCTCAAATGCTCGCCATATTTTGCAGCACCCACAACATTTAATAGCTGCCTCACAGTGTATAAAGATGGCTTCTCCTCTGCGAGTTGCACCGTTTCCAAGGCTAACCAATTGTTGCTCATCTTTCCCCCAACCCCCGCTACAAAAAAACATGGCAGGCTGTCTATCGGGGGAATTTCAGCTTTTCAGGAGCTACCCTAGCCATGTGCGGGGAGATATAGCATAAATACAACCCACTAGCCAGTATCAGGTTGCACGGTGTTTCATAAGGTCATTTAATCAGGGAAGATACCGTGGACAATGGGATGACGAGTTGCAAGGGATTGTCTTCCAACGGTAAAGCACCAAATAACTGATACCAAGCAGCAGCTTTTGTATGCTTTGCATCAATCAGTAACGCCACCCCACCTACTTCTTGCGCCACCAAAAAGCACCGCTCAAGCGCACAGAAT
>JANMDF010000101.1:0-2345 GCA_031376145.1 Alphaproteobacteria bacterium | reverse complement strand
TTACTGGATACCAGCGTTCGCTGGTAAAACGGATAGTGCTGTAAATCACGGTACTGCGTAAGTCGTATAATCTTAAGCCCGAGGTGCCGGCAACGTGTGCCGCTGACTGGCCGCTGGCCTTGGCACCCGCCGCCGTGCAGGCAAAGCCTGCACCGCCAGACTGACGGGGGGAATCCCTGTAGGGATTCCCCCCGTCAGTCTGGCTACCTGGCGCATCGCGCCAGGGGCGGCGGGTGCCAAAGCCAGCAGCCAGTCTCAGCGGCAAACACTCACCCCCACTTTTCCCCTTTTAACTCTTGCAAGCCCGCGTTATAACAGCCGCCATGCAAACTGAGTTTCACCGTATAAAACGCCTGCCGCCCTATGTTTTCTCGGAAGTTAACCGCCTGAAGGCCGAGGCACGCAAAAACGGTAAGGATATTATTGATCTGGGCATGGGCAATCCTGATTCACCAGCCCCGAAACATGTGGTGGATAAACTGGTGGAGGTGGTGCGCGATCCGCGCACCCACCGCTATTCCATGTCCAAGGGAATTCCTGGATTGCGCAAGGCGCAGGCAGCGTATTATCAACGCCGTTTTGGCGTGACGCTGGATCCTGAAACAGAAATTATCGCGACATTGGGATCAAAAGAAGGCATTGCCAACCTGGCACAGGCGATTACCAGCCCGGGCGATATTATCCTGGTGCCGAATCCAAGCTATCCCATTCATCCGTATGGCTTTATCATTGCGGGGGCATCAATTCGCAGCCTGCCGATTAATTTTGATGGGGATTTTAAGCGTGATCTGATCAATCAGATTAAACATGCGGTAAAATACAGTGTGCCAAAACCGTTGATGGTGGTTATCAACTACCCGTGTAATCCTACCGCACAAGTAGCCGATCTGGGCTTTTATCAGGAAATCGTTGATTTCTGCCGTGCGGAGAAAATCTATATTCTGTCTGATCTGGCGTATTCAGAAATTTATTTTGATGAAACAAAGCCGCCGCCCTCCATGCTGCAGATTGAGGGGGCGAAGGATGTGGTGATTGAATTTACTACCATGAGTAAAACCTATTCCATGGCCGGCTGGCGGGTGGGCTTTGCCTGTGGCAACAAAACGCTGATCAGTGCGTTGACCCGCATTAAATCTTATGTTGATTATGGTGCATTCACACCGGTGCAGGTGGCGGCTACCGCTGCCCTCAATGGTCCTCAGGAGTGCATCGCCGAGTTTCGCGCACTCTATAAGGAACGCCGTGATGTGCTGATTCAGGGCTTGAAAGCCGCAGGCTGGGATGTGCCCAGTCCGGAGGCCAGCATGTTTGCCTGGGCACCGATTCCTGAACCGTTCAAACATCTTGGCTCCCTGGAATTTGCCAAGCTGCTGCTGACCGAAGCCGATGTGGCCGTTGCCCCTGGTATTGGCTTTGGCGAGTACGGCGATCAGTTTGTGCGTATTGCCCTGGTGGAAAATGTGCAGCGCATCCGCCAGGCAGTGCGTAATATCAAAGTCTTTTTACAGAAAAATGCCTCGCAGCAACCCGTAAAGGCAGCCGCACAATGACCCAGCCTTTACGCATTGCCATTGCCGGTCTGGGCACGGTGGGCAGCAGCGTTGTCCGCCTGCTGACCCATCAGCAGAAACTGCTGCACAAACGTTGTGACAGACCACTGCAAATTGTGGCGGTGAGTGCCAGACAGCAGCACCGCAACCGCAATATCAATCTGCACGGTATCGACTGGGAAGATAACCCGCTGGCACTCGTGACCCGCGATGATGTAGATGTGGTGGTGGAACTGATTGGCGGGGCAGAGGGTATCGCCCGTCAGCTTTGTGAAGCAACCTTGAGGGCTGGAAAACCGCTGGTGACAGCTAACAAAGCCTTACTGGCGCACCATGGCTATGAACTGGCGGCGCTGGCGGATTCGGCTAATGTACCGCTGGCTTTTGAAGCTGCTGTGGCTGGGGGGATTCCGGTAGTTAAGGCCTTGCGTGAAGGCACCGCAGCCAACACCCTGGAACGGTTTTACGGGATTCTGAACGGGACGTGTAATTATATCCTGACCACCATGAAAAAAACCAAGGCCAGTTTTGCCGATGTGCTGGCCGAGGCACAGCATCTGGGCTACGCTGAAGCCGACCCCAGCTTTGATATTGATGGTATTGATACTGCCCATAAACTCGCTATACTGGCCAGTATTGCTTTTGGTACCCGGGTAGCATTAGATCAGGTGCATATTGAGGGCATCCGGCATCTGGATCTGCATGATGTTGCTGCTGCTGATGATCTGGGCTACGCGATTAAACTTTTAGGTATTGCAGAGTACACCGCGCATGGCCTCAGCCAGCGGGTGCATC
>JANMDF010000098.1:0-4080 GCA_031376145.1 Alphaproteobacteria bacterium | reverse complement strand
CCGATAATTAGGGCATTTTATAATCAGGATGAGATGCCCGCGCAAGCCGGTTGCAGGAGCAACTTTGCTCGGCTATAGGGGCACCAGCATTGGGGCGTCGCCAAGCGGTAAGGCAGCGGTTTTTGGTATCGCCATCCGAGGGTTCGAATCCTTCCGCCCCAGCCATTCTTTGAAATAAGAATTTCCTCACCTGCACCATCATTCTCCCGTTCAACGCCGCACGCCGCCATGGTTTGCGGCTTTTGTGTGTCAACCTTGCGGTTGGTGGTAGGTTTGCGCTAATGCCCTCTCTGGTTCTCTGTCTGCGTTTTTCTTTCGAAAAGCCGTCAACCTTCCTGTTTGAAGTTGGTGACCTGAAACGCTTGTTTTTCCTTGATAGGAACAACATCATTCAAATGCAGTTATAACCAATGCCCGCCCATTCGTGTTCGAGTAGAGATGCGGCTACAAAATAAGCCGTGCGAAATCAAAGGCGATTGTGCGGATTTGCGTGTAATTTTATCCTTGGGGCATGAAAAATGAATGCCCTACACCCCCTGAATATTTAGATGAAGTGGCCGCTCTACTTGCAGCAGCCATGTTGCGATTGCGCGGTTCACAATTACCTAACGCAAAGACAGGTTTAACTGGACTTGCCGCCCAAGAAGAGCGTTCGTCCGTCTGTAAACAGAACGGAGAATAAGATATGCAAAACAATGTTCTGGCACAGATTGCCGGACTTCCCAAACTGCCAATTGCTGATGTCAAAAAACTGTGGCGCGACCTGTATGGTACCGAGCCGCACCATGCCTCTAAAACCTATCTCATCAAGCAGATTGCCTATCGGTTGCAGGAGGTTGCCCACGGTGTGGACAGTGCAAAACTGGAAGCGCAATTTGCTGAAGTCGCCAAAGGCAAATATGGCCGCAAACGCAACCGTGCGGACGACATCCATATGCCTGCCAGCAGTTCAATACCACCACCAGCATGGGACGATTGACGCTCAATATCCTGCTCTCATTCGCACAATTCGAACGCGAGACCATCTCTGAGCGCACCCGCGACAAATACGCCGCCAGCCGCCGTAAGGGGATGTGGATGGGTGGCTGTCCGCCCCTTGGCTACGAGGTCAAAGACCGGAAATTGGTGCCGCATCCCGAAGAATCCGCGCTGGTGCGCCTGATTTTTGAACAGTATCTTGCCCAAGGATCGCTGGTGGTGCTGGCGCAATACCTGCGCCAGCATGGTTACACCAGCCGCAAGCGGACGACAAAAAGCGAACGCCTGCGGGGCGGCAGGGACTTCAGTAAAAGCAGCCTCTATAACATCTTCAACAACCGGATTTATCTAGGCGAAGTCACCTACAAAGATCAGGTGTACCCCGGTGAGCATCAGCCGATTATCACACAGGAATTGTGGGACAAGGTGCACGCACGACTGGCAGAGAACAGCCAGGAACGCGGCAAGATTTATCAGGTGAAAGGCGAGGCTTCCCTGCTGAAAGGGCTGGTGTTCGCAGAGAATGGCTATGCCCTGACACCGTCTTATACCAAAAGGCGCGGTAAGCTGTACCGCTATTACACCTCAGTAAAAGCCATCAAGCACGGCTTTAATACCTGCACTATTCGCAATGTTGCGGCGGCAGAATTGGAGGGCGCGGTGATAGGGCAACTGCGCAAAATGCTGAGCACGCCGGAAGTGGTGTTTGAGGTGTACTGCAAAGCCCGCACCTTGAGTGCAACCCCTATCAGTGAAAACGCGGTGGGGGATGCCCTGCGCCGCCTTGATGAAATCTGGGATCAACTGTTCCCTCTTGAACAGCGGCGGCTGGTGCGCCTGCTTATCCATAAAGTGATTGTGGCACCCACGGGCGTGCGTCTCCAACTGAATACCGATGGGGTGCGTATGGCGGGACTGGAAATGGAGCCACGGCTGGAGGCTGCCAGTGCCTGAGCAGGATAACAATCCGCCGGTTGTGTTTGAAGTGTTCATCCCGATGAAGTTGGCACGGCGCAGTGGGAGAAAGCTCATCATCATGCCAGGCAATGATGCTGCGAAGGTCAACGATCCGCTGGTGAAGGCGATTGTTCAATCCTATCGCTGGCAACAGGCTCTTGATCAGAACAAAGCCGAGAGCATCAAGGCGTTGGCTGCACAGGAGGGTGTCAATTACACCTACAGCACCAAGATTGCCCGCCTGATGCTGCTAGCACCCGATATCATCGAAATGATCCTCACCGATAAAGCGCCGCGTGGTTTATCGCTGGCGGAATGCCTGCGCCCGTTTCCGCTCGATTGGCGTCTGCAACGGGTGCATTTTGGAATAGCCTGAACAATTTTCTACGCGCAATAGCTTGCAACGCCTGCTGTTCAGGCGTTTTTTTATGTCTGCGCAGCAGCAGCGACGGGTTCAGGAGCCGTCCAACAGGGACGTGTTGAGACGGGACACAAACGCCTTTTTTCTCGCTCATAACAACAGACTGATTTTTAAGGCATTAACCCTGTTTTCGCAGTCAACAGGGGCAGAGAAAAAGCGGAGAAACGGAGAAAAATAGCCCCCAAAACAAGGCGGCATTGCAACAGCCCACCCCGCAACATGGCGGGAATACGTGGCGTTTCTGGGGGAAAGGCGTGGGGAGAGTGGGATTTTGTGAGATGAAATGGCTCCTTGGGAGGGATTCGAACCCCCGACCGATCGGTTAACAGCCGATTGCTCTACCGCTGAGCTACCAAGGAACAAGACCGACAAACGGTGACTTTGCTTAGCGAGTGTGGGCAATTGGTGCAACTGTTTTTTGCAAGTATACTTGTAAAAGGCATCCATGCCGCATAAAACATGGCATGGCCTTGTTCGTGTTAATTGCGCAAAAAATCCTGCCGCTGTACCTGGTGATTGCCCTTGGTTATGGTGCGGGACGCTGGCTGGGCATTGCCCGTGAGCAGGTGGCTAACCTGGTCATTTACCTGATTATGCCCATTGTATTTTTTGGCGCGGTAGCGCGCACCGAATTAACACCAGCGTATCTGACCCTACCTTTTGTGGCGTATTGCATGGGGGCGGTTATTGCCCTCAGCATTTTCTACATCAGTAAATTTTTTTACGCGAAAGACGATACGCACCGCAACCTGATCGGCCAGGCGGCGGGATCGGGGAATACGGGTTATTTTGGGCTGCCGTTATTTCTGGCACTGGCACCGGAACAGCAGGCGGGGGTGTATCTGCTGGCCATTCTGGGGCTGACTATCTGTGAAGCAACCGTGGGGTATTATCTGCTGGCCAGAAGCCATTTCGGCATGCGGGATGCGGTGCGTAAATTATTGCGGCTACCCGTACTGTATGCCTGTCTTGCCGGCTTAATCGTTAATATCAGTGGCATGGGTGTGCCCACCCCACTGGTGGAGTTGTTGCAGCACTTTCGCGGCTGTTATGTGATTTTCGGGATGATGATGATTGGTCTGGGTCTATCCAGTATGCAACGCCTGGAATTCGGTACACGCTTTTTACCGCTGTTGTTTCTGGCACGGTTTGTGTGCTGGCCGCTGCTGGCCTGGGGGCTGGTATGGCTGGACAGTAACGTCTTACATCTCTTTGATGATCTTTCGCATAAAGTTGTTATTGTGTTTTCCGTTGTACCGCTGGCGGCAAACACCGTTGCTTTTGCTACACAGTTAAAGGTGCACCCTGAAAAAGCGGCAACGGCGGTACTCCTCAGTACACTACTGGCATTGATTACTATACCACTGTATATAAATGTTATTTTATAATAGAATTTTTATTTACAGTGCTTTGGTGGCGACCAGCCTTTGTATGCCAGCCCTGGCCAACCCAACCTTGCAGCTACCCATTGACTGCACGCCTGGTAAAGACTGCTGGCTGATCAACTACATGGATCATGACCCGAGCAACGCTTTTAAAGATTATACGTGCGGTTGGTTTGGCTATGATGGCCATGATGGCCTCGACTTTGGCCTGACCGGCCTGAAGCAGATGCGTAAGGGCGTTGCGGTAAAAGCCGCCCTGCCCGGCACCGTGGTTGGCACCCGCAGCAGCGTACCCGACGAACATCTGACAGCAAAAAACAAGGCACGCATTGCCAGTAT